>DRLF01000219.1 GCA_011051425.1 Thiolapillus brandeum
GCTTCTCTTGCGACTGAATCCTTCATTTCCGCAGCATCGTTCCAGGAGACCACTCGTGTGCTGACAGAAGCTTCTGTGCGTGGAGCAGAGGACCGCCTGCATGGCCTGAAGGAAAATGTCATCGTTGGCCGACTGATACCTGCGGGTACCGGCCTGGCCTTCCATGAGGAGCGCAAGCGCCGTCGCAAGGAAGATATGCTGTCCGGTGAACAGGGCGTGGTAGAGATGGCCAGCGATGAAGTGGAAGCGGTCATCAAGGAAGCACTGAATACTTCTGAGGCGGAATCCTGATCGGCTTTCAGCTGCGTCGGAAGTGTTTCATTAGATTTTATTGAAACAAGGCTTGACACGAAGACCGCGCATCTCTAAAATGCGCGGTCTTCGCATGAGGCTGGAGTTGAACTCTGGTCTTGTTGAAAATTCCGCGGCCTAGGCCGCATGGCGAAAATAACCGATTCGACTGCATGATGCCGTCCACCGCTATATCGGACGGGGTGTCCTCTGCACGAATTTTTGGCGCTTCGGCAAGATGACCGAGGCGTCCGGAGACTGTATTTAATGGCTACAATCAATCAGTTGGTGCGCAAGCCCCGTAAACGGGCTGTGGAGAAGAGTAACGTGCCTGCGCTGGAGGCCTGCCCTCAGCGTCGCGGCGTCTGTACTCGCGTATATACCACCACCCCGAAAAAGCCGAACTCGGCTTTGCGGAAAGTTGCGCGTGTTCGTTTGACCAATGGATATGAAGTGACTTCCTACATCGGTGGTGAAGGTCACAACCTGCAGGAGCACTCCGTGGTGCTGATTCGCGGCGGTCGTGTAAAGGACTTGCCGGGTGTGCGCTATCACGTCGTTCGCGGTGCGCTGGATACCTCGGGCGTGGAATCTCGCCGTCAGGGCCGTTCCAAGTACGGCGCCAAGCGTCCAAAGAGCTGATAAAGCAGCGCTGATTGTTTTTAACCACAGGATCACAGAGTAGAGCGTCATGGCAAGAAGAAGAGTAGCGGCCCGCCGCGAGATATTACCGGACCCCAAGTTTGGAAGTCTGACCCTGGCCAAATTCATCAACATGGTGATGGTCGATGGAAAGAAGTCTGTTGCTGAGCGCGTGCTGTACGGTGCGCTGGATCAGATTGCAGAGAAAAAGGGTGGGGATCCTCTGGAGTCTCTCGAGCAGGCGCTGGAAAACGTGCGTCCCGTGGTGGAGGTCAAGTCCCGCCGCGTGGGTGGTGCCACTTACCAGGTGCCTGTGGAAGTGCGTCCCCTGCGTCGTAACGCGCTGGCTATGCGCTGGTTGATCGAGGCGGCACGCAAGCGCAGCGAGAAGTCCATGGCGGACCGTCTTGCCGGCGAACTTATGGATGCTTCGGATTCCCGCGGTACTGCGGTGAAGAAGAAAGAAGACACCCATCGTATGGCAGAGGCCAACAAGGCCTTCTCCCATTACCGCTGGTAAGAATTTTCATACTTCCAGGCTCTTTTACAGTTTTATTTATTCAGGACGGACATAACCGTGGCACGCAGCACACCTATTAACAGATACCGCAATGTAGGCATCATGGCCCATATCGATGCGGGCAAGACCACCACGACTGAGCGCGTGCTGTATTACACAGGCGTTTCTCACAAGATTGGTGAAGTGCACGATGGCGCGGCTACCATGGACTGGATGGAGCAGGAGCAGGAGCGGGGCATCACCATTACCTCGGCTGCTACTACCTGTTTCTGGAAAGGGATGGCCGGCAACTATCCTGAGCACCGCATCAATATTATCGACACGCCGGGGCACGTGGATTTCACCATCGAAGTGGAACGTTCCCTGCGCGTACTCGACGGTGCCGTTTTCGTATTGTGTGCGGTAGGCGGTGTCGAGCCTCAGTCAGAGACTGTGTGGCGCCAGGCCAACCGTTACGAAGTGCCCCGCATGGCCTTTGTCAACAAGATGGATCGCATGGGTGCCAACTTCTTCCGTGTGGTTGAGCAGCTCAAGGAGCGTCTGGGCGCCAATGCTGTGCCCATTCAGGTGCCCATCGGTGCGGAAGAGGATTTTTCCGGCGTTATCGACCTGATCAAGATGAAGTCCATCGTCTGGAGTGACGAAAATATGGGTGTGGACTTCCATTACGAAGATATTCCGGCCGACATGCAGGACATTGCCGAGGAATGGCGTGCGACCATGGTTGAGGCTGCAGCCGAAGCCAATGACGAGATGATGGAAAAATATCTCGAGGGCGAAGAGCTGACCGAAGACGAAATCATGGAAGGCTTGCGCATCCGCACCCTGAACCTGGAGATTACTCCGGTGACCCTGGGGTCCGCCTTCAAGAACAAAGGCGTGCAGGCCATGCTCGACAAGATTATCGAGCTCATGCCTTCCCCTGTCGATGTGCCGCCTATCAAGGGTGAACTGGAAGACGGTACCGAGGCTGTGCGTCATGCTTCCGATGATGAGCCCTTCTCTGCACTGGCATTCAAGATTGCCACCGACCCTTTTGTGGGCACCCTGACCTTTTTCCGCGCCTATTCCGGTGTGGTGAACGCGGGCGACAGTGTCTACAATCCGGTGAAGCGCAAGAAAGAGCGTATGGGCCGTATCCTGCAGATGCACGCCAACTCCCGTGAGGAGATCAAGGAAGTGCGTGCC
>DRLF01000220.1 GCA_011051425.1 Thiolapillus brandeum
ACGAGTTTCCATGCGCCCCGTATCGAACTCCAGCCCCGGTTTTCCGTGGCGGACAACGCTGTCTTCAGCGTGACCAGCGGTGTTCCCCAGTAGGTTGAATCAGTCCGCAGCGTACTCGAAAGAGTCGTAGTACATCTGTTCTTCAGGAACCCCGACGGCGAGGAAGGCGTCTCTTGCCGCCTTGATCATGGGCGGTGGGCCGGCCATGTAGATGTCGTAATCGGCCAGGTTGTCATGGTCTTCGAGTACTGCTTCATGCACCCAGCCTTTTCTGCCGTCCCAGCCTGCTTCGGGTTCTGACAGCACAGGCACGAACCGGAAATCGCTGTGCTCCTTTTCCCATTGTCTGGGCAGATCCGGCAGGTAGAGATCCGGTTGGGCGCGAACGCCCCAGTACAGTTCCATGGGGCGGTCGATGCCGGCATGGAAGGCATGTTCGATCTGTGACTTGATGGGTGCAAAACCGGTGCCGCCGGCGATGAACAGCATGGGGCGGTCGGATTCTTCATTGAGCGTGAAGGCGCCCAGGGGGGCCTCGATGCGCAGGATGGTCTTTTCCTTCATCTGGGTGAAGGCCCAGTCGGTAAAGACGCCGCCGTCCACGTGGCGGATATGCAGTTCGATGAAATCGTCGTCATGGGGGGCGCTGGCGATGGAGAAGGCTCTTCTGCGCCCGTCTTCCAGGATGAAATCCAGATACTGTCCGGCCATGAACTGCAGGCGTTGCTCGTCGGGCAACTTGAGGTACAAGCGCACCACGTCATCGGCAAGATGGTCGATCTTCGCCACTTTTACCGGCATGATGCGGGGCTCGATTTCCTTGGGAGTCTCTATTTCCTTGACCTTGAGCTCGACATCGGAGGCAGGCACCGCCTGGCAGGGCAGGCAGGCGTCGTCCGAGGCGTCCAGGAGCTTGTCCGGCTCTCCCTCGGGATACTCGATCTCGCCGGAAACCAGGGTGGCGATGCAGGCACCGCAAAAGCCGTTGCGGCAGCCGTAGGGCAGACCGATGTCCTGGCGGATGGCGGCATCCAGAATGGTTTCGCCGGTATCGACCTGAAACTGATGGCCGCTGGGGGAGAGTGTGATGGTAAAGCTCATGGGTGTTTTTCTTCATTTCCTTTAGACTTAAGCCACTGATTGTCGCTGATTTGACGCTATATGAAAACCGCTGGATCAATGGGGAACAAGAATATACTGATTGCCGGTTGCGGCTACGTGGGACGCCGTCTGGCAGAGAGTCTGGGAAAGACAGGGATCAGCGGCCTGGTACGCAGCGAAGAAAGCAGCAGGGAACTGGCCGGGATGGGCATCACCGCGGTGAGGTGTGACCTGGGCCTTGCAGGGGCCGGCCTGCCCTCTACCGGGGGAACTGACATCTATTACCTGTTGCCGCCACCGAAAACCGGCGTGGTGGACAGCTTCATGGAAAATTTTCTGCAGGGCCTGGAAGGCAGCGGTCCACCCCGACGGATCGTCTACCTGGGCACCACAGGTGTGTACGGCGACTGCCGGGGGGAGTGGGTGGACGAATCCACTCCTGTGAATCCGAAAGCGGACCGTGCGCTTCGCCGGCTGGATGCCGAACAGCAGTTGCAGGCCTGGGTGCGGCATCAGGATACGGAACTGGTGCGCCTGCGCGTGGCGGGCATCTACGGGCCGGACAAGCTGCCCCTGCAGCGCCTTCGTGCAGGCAAGCCCATGGTGGCGGAACGGCACGCGCCCTGGACCAACCGCATCCATGTGGATGATCTGGTACAGGTACTGCAGGCGGCCATGGTGCGGGGCAGAAACGGGGAAGTCTACAATGTGACCGACGGCCAGCCCGGCAACATGGCCGCCTATTTCAACAGGGTCGCGGATTTTGCCGGTCTGCCCCGGCCGGCGGCCATCGATCCCTCGGCAGGAGAGCAGGCGCTGTCAGCTGGCCTGCGTTCCTACCTGGCCGAGTCCCGCCGTATCGACAACCGCAAGATGCTGCAGGAACTGGGTGTCGAACTGCGATATCCCACGCTGGAACAGGGGCTGGCAGCCTGTTTTTCTGTACGGTGATTGTCAACCCGGCACCAATATTGATGTCGGGTTAATACATCCCAGGTGGTATCATTGCTCCATTGTTTTCTGAAGATACTTGTTTATGGAAATTGAAGAATTGCGCGATCTGGTCGTCAACGTGCTGGACGACATGAAGGCCACGGACGTTACCGTGATCGATGTGCGCGAAAAGACCAGCATTGCCGACTATTTCGTGATCGCATCGGGCACATCCGACCGCCATGTAAAATCCTCTGCCGAAGCCGTGGCTTTCCAGGCCAAGCTAGCCGGAGAGCCACCGCTGGGCGTGGAAGGCGTAACCGAGGGCGAATGGGCGCTGGTGGACCTCAATGGTGTGGTGGTGCATGTCATGCAGGCCAAGGTCCGGGATTTCTACCAGCTGGAAAAACTCTGGGCGGTAGATGCCGGCGCGGCAGAGAAACTTTCCCGGAAGCGCGGGCAGTAGGTTTCCGTCTTTAGCCGTTGCCAGCTGACAAAGAATGGCCCGCATTGCCGCGGGCTATTTCTGTTCAGGCAGTTTCTACAATCTACCGGAGTTGTCGGGCTGAAGCCCGACCTACGCAGCGGGCCATTTTTTTCAGGCAGCTTCCTGCAGTGCCTGGATACGCTTTTCCAGTGGCGGGTGACTGGCAAAAAGCTCGTGCAGGCCCCCGCCGGCGATACCGAATGCGGCCATCTCGTCGGGCAGCGGTTCCGGCTGAGCCTGCCCCAGACGCCGCAACGCAGCGATCATCTTGTGTCTGCCGGTCAGTCTGGCAGCGCCCGCATCGGCGCGAAATTCCCGCCAGCGCGAGAACCAGGCCACGATCATCATCGCCAGGATGCCGAGTACGAACTGGGCGATCAGGGAGGTGATCCAGTAGGCCGGGCCATAGCCCTCCCGGGTATTGAACACGGTCCTGTCCACGATATGTCCGATGATGCGCGAGAAGAACACCACGAAGGTGTTCACCACTCCCTGAATCAGGGTCAGGGTCACCATGTCGCCGTTGGCCACGTGGCTGATCTCGTGGCCCAGCACCGCTTCGACCTCATCGCTGTTCATGTTCTGCAGCAGTCCCATGCTCACCGCAACCAGGGCGTCATTCCTGTTCCAGCCCGTGGCGAAGGCATTGGGCGAGGCGCTAGGGAAAATGCCCACTTCCGGCATCTTTATGCCGACTTCCCGGGACAGACGGGCAACAGTATCCACCAGCCAGCGGTCGGTGGAGCTGACGGGCTGTTCGATGATCTTTACACCCATGCTGCGTTTTGCCATCCACTTGGAGGCAAACAGAGAGATGAACGAGCCGGTAAAGCCGATCACTGCCGACATGATCAGCAGGGTATTCAGGTTCAGCCCGCCGCCCTGCCGGGCCAGCATGTCGTCCACGCCCAGGATGCGCATGGTGATGCTGAGCACCGCCAGAATGGCGACATTGGTACCCAGGAACAATAATATTCTTAGCATATTTTCGTATTTCCCCGAATCCCGCTTTTGTTGCAGTGGGATCAAATTTTCCTTTCAAAGTAGTATAGTGGCCTAACATAGCGACATCCGTAAGAAAATCAACAGGAGAAAGGCATTGGCAATCCCTCTGGTAGCAGGAACAAAACCCGCAGTCGTGGCCCTCAAGGAAGGTGAAACCGTCTACTGGTGCAGTTGTGGCCGCAGTCAGTCCCAGCCGTTTTGTGACGGTTCTCATGAAGATACCGAGTTCAGCCCCGTGGTGTTTACGGCTCCCAAGGATGACGACTACTATTTCTGCACCTGCAAGCGCACCAAGAAACCGCCTTTCTGTGACGGCTCCCACAAGCACCTGGCGGAAGATGACTGACAGGATAAATCCACCCACCTGCTCGATCCCCCAGGAGCCGGACTATTCCGGGGTGACCATCGTTGAGCTGCATCCCGATCCCGCGCCAGCGGACTATCTGCAGGCCATGAAGCTGGCCAACGCGGTGGCGGATGAAAAGCTGGGTGAACACATGCTGCTTTCCTGGTATGACAGGGACCGGGATTTCGAATCTCCCCAGCATGCCAGCGAATGCCACATGAACAGCGCCGTGCCCGGCTACGTGGATTACGGCCTGTATCACGGAGCGACCCTGAAGGTCGATATCGGGGACGGGCGCTTCGTTTTCTTCTACCTGCCTGTCGATATGTAAAGATCAGCGTGGCGGCTGCCGGTAGCTGATTTCGAGAAGCAACAGCTCTTTTCTGCCTGAAGGTGTTTCGACCTGAATTTCCTCATCCAGCGATTTGCCCAGCAGGGCTCTGGCCATGGGGGAATCCACGCTGATCCAGTTTTTCTGCGGCACGAATTCATCTGCGCCAACGATGCGGTAGGTGACTTCCTCGCCCTTTTCGTCTTCCAGTGTCACCCAGGCGCCGAAGAACACCTGCTCGGTGTTGTGCGGCGGGCCTTCGATGCGTTTCAGCTCGGGGATGCGTTTCTGCAGATAGCGGATACGCCTGTCCATTTCACGCAGCTGTTTCTTCCGGTAGATGTATTCGGCATTCTCCGAGCGGTCACCTTCGGCGGCGGCTGCGGCAAGAATCTTCACTACCCGGCGGCGCTTTTTCCACAGGGCTGTCTCTTCTTCCCGCAGGGCATCGTAGCCTTCCCGGGTGATGTAGGGGGATTTTCCGGCCATTCAGAATTGTCCGGTGCGCAGCAGCACCAGGGTGCAGGCCTCCTCCCAGGGAATGCCTGCCTGGTCCAGCGCCTTTTGCAGGGGTGGCGATTCCGTACCGGGATTGAAGATCACCCGGCCGGGATGGAGGGCGACGATAGTGTCGGCCATGGGCGCCAGGCGGGCGGTGCCCACGTACAGCGTCAGGGTGTCCACAGGCTGTTTGACATCGGCCAGTGTGTTCACCACAGGCAGTCCCTCGCTTTCGGCCAGTTTCGGGTGTACCGGCGTGATGTTGGAATAGCCTTTCTCCTGCAGCAGGCGGATGGCCTGGTTGGCATAGCGTTCGGGCTTGTTGGTTGCACCCAGCACGACCACGTGATGTTCTGTTGGATTCATGGTATTTCTCCGGGAAAGGAGATGATCGGTAATGGGGTAGAATACCCGCAGATTCATCATTATAGGAAATCCGACATGAGTTTTGGTATGAATTTCGCCATTCCCCTGCACGTGTTGTCCGTGGTCGTCTGGGTGGGAGGGATGTTTTTCGCCCATATGATCTTGCGGCCCACCGCTGTGGATACCCTGGAGCCACCTCTGAGGCTGCGCCTGTGGGCAGGTGTGTTCGGCCGGTTTTTCCCCTGGGTATGGATAAGCATCCTGCTCATACTGGCCAGTGGCTTCTGGATGATCTTCGGCGTCTATGGCGGCATGGGCGGGCTGGCGCTGCATGTACACCTCATGTTCGGCATGGGGCTGACCATGATGCTGGTGTTCTGCTATATCTATTTCGTGCCCTATGTGGCTCTGCGAAAGGCTGTGGCGGCCGAAGACTGGCCGGCGGGCGGTCAGGCGCTGGCGGGTATCCGCCGGCTGGTCACTTTCAACCTGGTGCTGGGTATACTGACGGTGATCGTTTCCACGGGAGGGGTGTACTGGAGTCTTCCCATGTAGGTCGAGCTTCAGCCCGACCTGCGATGGTAAGGGATGAAGGCGGCGGCGGGGCAATGCAGGAGCGATTACCAGTGCCGCCCATCCCTGGGCATTCGTCGCTTCGGCCATCCCTGGGCATTCGCCGCTTCGGCCATCCCTGGCCTCTCACGGCATACTGCCCATACCTGGGCATAAAAAAGCCCGCCGAAAAGGAGCCGGCGGGCTAAATCTGACAATAGTCAGGAGGAGTGAGAACATTCTGGATAACTTTACTTACCCATAAGGTATTGTTTCCAAGACCTTGAAGCACAATATACTCTCTCCACAGATTCCCATATTGATCTGGCTCAAATAAATCACCATATTCTAATGTAGGGATTTATTTTGTGTGATGCTATCGTGGTTGTGAGCTTCTTCAGCTTACTCCGTATTTTTCCCGATAATCCCGGATAGCCTGCAGCTGATCAGGGGCATTCCCCTTTTCTTCGAGGAAACTCACCAGATCCTGCAGTTTCACGATGCCGGCAACGGGAATATTGTAGTCCCTCTCAACTTCCTGAATTGCCGAGAGTTCTCCCTGCCCTTTTTCCTGGCGATCCAGGGCGATGACCACGCCTGCTGCGTTCGCTCCCAGCTGTGCGATGATGTCCATGGACTCGCGCACCGAGGTGCCGGCTGAAATCACGTCATCGATGATGAGCACCCGGCCTTCCAGGGCATGTCCGACGATCACGCCGCCTTCGCCGTGATCCTTGGCCTCCTTGCGGTTGAAGGCATAAGCCACATCCCTGCCGTGCTGGTCATAGAGGGCGGCAGCCGTGACGGCAGCCAGAGGGATGCCCTTGTAGGCCGGGCCATAGAGCACATCGAATGCAATGCCAGAGTCCATGATGGTCTGGGCGTAATACTTGCCGAGACGGGCCAGGGCAGCGCCAGTATTGAACAGGCCTGCATTGAAAAAGTAGGGGCTGAGCCGCCCGGATTTGAGGGTGAACTCGCCAAAGCGCAATACACCTACGTCCAGGGCGAAGTCGAGAAATTCTTTCTGGTAGTCCTGCATGGCAATCTCTTGTGGGTTGGATGTGATTGGCGCATGTTATCAGGAGTATAATCTGCGGTCATGCGAGTAATCACCGTCAATATCAACGGCATCCGTGCCGCCGCCCGCAAAGGTTTTTTTCACTGGCTGCGCCGCCAGAAAGCGGACGTCGTCTGTCTGCAGGAACTCAAGGCACAGGCAGACCAGATCACCGACAAGCAGTTCTGGCCACCCAGCTTTCACTGCTTCTATCATCCTGCCGAGCGTAAGGGTTACAGCGGGGTGGGCATCTACTGCCGCCAGGAGCCGGAGTCCGTGGTGGAGGGCATAGGCTGGGACTGGTTCGACGCAGAAGGCCGCTGGATAGAAGCAAGATACGAGAATGTAAGCGTCATTTCCCTCTATATGCCTTCCGGTTCCCACAGTGAGGAGCGTCAGGCCATCAAGTTCCGTGTCATGGAAAAGCTGCTGCCCTATCTGATCGAACTGCGCAAGAGTGGCCGCGAATACATCATCTGCGGTGACTGGAATATCGCGCACAAGGCCATCGACCTGAAGAACTGGCGCTCCAACCAGAAGAATTCCGGCTTCCTGCCCGAGGAGCGCGCCTGGATGGACGAGCTGTTCGGTCCCGCAGGTTTCGTGGATGCCTTTCGTGTGGTCAACCAGGAGCCCGACCAGTACACCTGGTGGTCCAACCGGGGCAGAGCCTGGGAGAAGAACGTGGGCTGGCGCATCGACTACCAGGTGATCACACCCGGTTTGCGGGACAAGGTACAGGGCGCTTCCATCTACAAGGCCAAGCGTTTTTCCGATCACGCGCCGCTGATTCTGGATTACGATCTTGCACTCTGATTCCCTGGGCAGGCGTTGGCTGGACAGCCTCGGGATCTACCTTCATCCCAGGGTGCGGGTGATGCTTTTCCTCGGTTTTTCCTCTGGACTGCCTTTGCTGCTGGTCTTTGGCACTCTCTCGGTGTGGTTGCGTGAAGCGGGAATCAGCCGCTCCACCATCGGTTTCGTCAGTTGGGTGGCGCTTGCCTATGCCTTCAAGTGGGTTTGGTCGCCGCTCGTGGACAAGCTGCCTTTGCCCTTTCTGACCCGAAAGCTGGGCCGCCGGCGGGCCTGGCTGCTGTTTGCCCAGATAGCGGTCATCGCAGGGCTGCTGGGCATGGCCTTCAGTAATCCGGGGGAAAACCTGGCGGGGCTGGTGTGGTTTGCCGTGCTGGTGGCGTTTGCCTCTGCCACCCAGGATATTGCCATCGATGCCTTCCGTATCGAAAGTGCCGAGAGCAAGCAGCAGGCGGCATTGGCGGCCGCCTACATGGTGGGTTACCGCCTGGCGATGATCCTGGCGTCTGCCGGCGTACTTTGGATTGCAGCCTGGGTGCAGCCGGCGGACGTGAAATATGATCTTCATGCCTGGTCTGTGGCCTACCTGACCATGGCTGTAGCCATGTTGGTCGGGCTGGCAACGACCCTGGTGGTTGCCGAGCCAAGGCCGGTATTGCAGGAGAATGAAGTGGAAGAGGCTGGTGTGCGGCGTATCCACCGGCTCAGTGGCCTGCCGGACTGGTTGCGGACTGTACTGGACTGGCTGTGGCGGGCGGTGATCAGCCCCTTTGCTGATTTCATACGCCGCTACCGCTGGCAGGCGGTGCTGCTGCTGGCACTGATCGCCAGCTACCGTATTTCCGATATCGTGCTGGGTGTCATCGCCAATGTGTTTTACATCGACCTTGGCTTCACCAAGACACAGATTGCCGATGTCACCAAGATATTCGGCATCATCATGACCCTGCTGGGTGCCGTGTTCGGCGGCGTGCTGGTGACCCGTTTCGGTGTGATGCGTATCCTGTTTCTGGGGGCGTTGCTGGCGGCCGGCACCAATCTGCTGTTTTCCCTGCTGGCGCAGACCGGGCCGCAGATCGGCATGCTGATGCTGGTGGTGGCGGCGGACAATCTTTCCGCAGGCCTGGCTACGGCTGCTTTTGTCGCCTACCTTTCCGGACTGACCAATGTTTCCTATTCTGCCACCCAGTACGCCCTGTTCAGCTCGGTCATGCTGCTGTTTCCCAAATTTATCGGCGGGTTCTCGGGGGTGATGGTAGAGAATCTGGACTATGCGGGATTCTTTATGCTCACCGCCGCCATGGGGCTGCCGGTGCTGATCCTGGTGGCCCTGGCGTGGCGTTATGTGCCGGTAAACGGAGAGGGCGCCGATGATTGATGTCGGTCTCGCCGGCGCGTTCATCGTGGGCCTGCTCGGTGGTGTGCATTGCCTGGGCATGTGTGGCGGTATCGTTGGCGCCCTGACCCTGGGGCAGCCCCAGCAGAACGCGGCTACCTCCGGCTTCTGGCTGTTGCAGCTGGGCTATAACCTGGGGCGGATTCTCAGCTACATGCTCGCCGGCATGATTGCCGGTGGCCTGGGTTTGCTGTTGGCCCAGGCGGGGCCGCTGCAATACACCCAGCAGATCCTCAGCATCATTGCCGGCCTGTTCATGATCATGATGGGCCTGTATCTCGGCGGCTGGTGGACTGGTCTTGCCCGTGTGGAGCGCGCCGGTGGCGTGGTGTGGAAACGCATCGAGCCTCTGGGGCGCAGGCTCCTGCCCGTGCGCTCGCCCGGGCAGGCTTTCCTGCTGGGCATGGTCTGGGGCTGGCTGCCCTGCGGTCTGGTTTACAGTGTGCTCATCTGGGCCCTGTCTGCAGGCGGTATGGTGGAGGGTGCTCTTCTCATGGGCGCTTTCGGTCTGGGGACGCTGCCCAACCTGCTGCTCATGGGAGCAGCGGCCGGCTGGATGGGCAGCCTGCTGCGCAAGCCGCTCGCCAGAAAGATTGCCGGGGGGCTGGTGATTCTGTTCGGCATCATGATGCTGCTACAACTGCGGCCGGTGGCTTGAATTGTGGAAAGGAATCAAAAGATTTGTTCGTCTTTCGAAGGCAGTTTACGCATTGCCTCTTTCCAGGGTGGCTCTTTCCACTCAGGATGCTTTTTCCATATGCCCTTCAATATCTTCAACCATCTGAAACAAGAACGGAACGAGGGTATCAGTGGTGTATAAGCCAGCTCGAAGTGTATTCCTGTTATTGGATCATTGAAGAATACCGCATAGTAGCCCGGAGTATAGGTTGGGTATTCTGCGGGCGGGTCCGTTACTTCGATATTATTTTTCTGCAGGAACTCCTGATGAAACACATCTACTTCTTTTCTGCTTTTTGCCCAAAGAGCAATATGGTGTATGCCTGTTTGATGTTCAGATGATTTCAGTTTTCCGCCCATGTTTGCAGGCTGGATACCTATATAGCTATGAAAGAGAGGGAACCTCGCCATATAATAAGTTGAGCGATAATCAATATCGAGTGTCCAGAAGCTTTTATACCCCAGCCACCCAAACATTTTGTCGAAGAACTTGATTGACTCACTGTATTCGAGTACCGAAAACTCGACATGATGAACGCCTTTGAATCTCATGCTTCCATTCCTGCTTGTCCGCTATCAGTTGTCAGCGAATGCAGAGCTGATATTGTGCAATAAAAATCATGTTGGAACGCAATAACTGCATGGTTTCTTATGAGTGATTTGCGTCTGAGTGAAATTTCCTCCATGCCGTCGCTAATGCTTTCTCCATCAATGCTTATTTTCCTTTCGCTATTCTTCATGTGTCATGTCTTCACAGCTTCTTTGAGGTCTTTGTAAAGAGCAACCAAACTTGGTTTGTTATGCGGGTTGCCGCGAAATACACACCCGAATTCTGATCTGTTGCCAATCACTTGTAATACCGTATCATCTTCGTTGAGAGGCTAAAGTATGCACAACTTATTTGTCTATAATTGAGTCTGCTCTTTTAGGGGAAGTTCAATACGCCTGAGCAAGCGCCTTCGTGCGCGTTCACTGTATCTTGTCTCTTTTGGCTAGATTATGGCGCGCGCAGAGTAACTGAATATTCTCGGC
>DRLF01000221.1 GCA_011051425.1 Thiolapillus brandeum
TCCGTACAGGGAGCGATCAACGGGCATCCGGTTGTCATGGTGGTGGATACGGGCGCCAACACCGTTGCCCTGAGCGCCGAGCATGCTGCGGGCATGGGTATCGATTATCTTCGTAAAGGCAGGCCGGTGATGGTGCAGACCGCTTCCGGAGTAGTGAAAGGCTATGATGTCAGGCTTTCCACAGTGAGGGCAGGGAGTATCAGGCTGCAAAATATCCCGGCGGTGGTTATCGAGGGATCACTGCCTGAAAAAGTCCTTCTGGGAATGAGCTTTCTCTCCCGTTTACATATTCAGAACAAAGGGAACTTGATGGTTCTTACCAAGTCACATTAACTTCGAGAATTTCGAATACAAGGATAATCAACAATGAAGAAATCGATCCTGTTGCTGCTGCTCAGCCTGTTTCTGGGTGCCTGTGTAAACCAACCCCGGCCTGACAGCCCTGCGGTTGCCACTGCCAAGGTCATCAAGAGTGAGAATGACAAGCGCCAGTACGAGTATCTGATACTGCCCAACCGGATGCGGGTGCTGCTGGTATCCGATCCTGAAGCGGACAAGGCAGCCGCCGCCATGAGCATCGAGGTGGGCAGCACCAGCAATCCGCCCGGACGGCAGGGGCTGGCGCATTTTCTCGAACACATGCTGTTCATGGGGACGGAAAAATACCCGGATGTGGATGAATATTCTTCTTTCATCAAGCGCAACGGTGGCAGCGACAATGCTTTTACCGCCGACAATCAGACCACCTATTTCTTCGACATCAAGGCGGGGAAGCTCGAACCGGCTCTGGACCGCTTCGCCCAGTTCTTCATTTCTCCGTTGTTCGATGCGAAGTACGTGAAGCGCGAAGCCAATGCCGTGAATTCGGAATACCAGCTCAAGCTCAAGGAGGATTCGCGCCGTATCGACGCCGCAGAAAAGCAGAGCTACAACCCTGCCAGTCCTTATGCGCAGTTCTTCGTGGGCAACCTGGATACGCTCGCCGACCGGCCGGGCAGCAAGGTGCGTGACGACCTGATTGCCTTTTACCAAAAACACTATTCCGCCAATATCATGGGCCTGACGGTGGTGGGTAAGGAGTCTTTGCCAGTGCTGCGCGCCTGGGTGGAAGAGAAGTTCGCTGCAGTGCCCGACAGGAACGCCAAACCCTATCGGCCGGGAAAGGACGAGCTGTTGTATCGCCCTTCCCAGCTTCCCCTGGAAGTGGCGCTGACGCCGCTGAAGAAACTCCACAAACTTACGCTGGCATTTCCCATTCCCTCCCAACGCAAGAACTACAGGACCGGTCCCATCAACTACGTTGCCAACTTCATCGGTGATGAAGGCCAGGGCAGCCTGTACGACCTGCTGAAGAAGAAAGGCTGGATCACCTCCCTGAGCGCCGGCGGACAGAATCTGGATGATGTCCAGGGCTTGTTCAACGTGAGCATGGACCTGACAGAAACAGGGGTAAAGCACGTACCGGAGATTGCGGAATATATGTTTGAGTACATCGATCTTCTGAGTGCCAAAGGCATTGAACAATGGCGTTATGACGAGTTGAAGAAAAAGTCTGTGCTGGATTTCCGTTTCGAGGAAAAGGCGCCCGCCAGCTCCTATGCCATGAGCCTGTCCGGCAAACTGCTGCGCTATCCTGCCGAGGACGTGTTGCGGGGAGGCAAGATCTATGATGTCTGGAAGCCCGAACTGCTGTCCGGTCTGCTGTCCAGGCTGCAACCGGACAACCTTGCCATGACACTGGTCGATCCGGATGTGAAAACCGACAGGGTGGAGAAGTTCTACAAGGTGCCGTATCGCATCAGCCGTATCGGCAGCCGTGATCTGAAACTGTGGCGGGAAGAGAAGGTCGATGCGGCACTGGTGTTGCCCAAGCCCAATCCTTTCATTCCCGACCATGTCGCGATCAAGCCGCTGGTGAATCCCACGCCCGTGCCTGTGGCGCTGGAAAAAGAACCGGGAGACAGCCTCTGGTATCAGCAGGACGAACAATTCGACGTCCCCCGCGCGGTGTTTATGCTGAACCTCAAGCTGCCCGGTCACCGGGATACGGCGAAGAAGGCAGTGAGCCTGTCCCTGCTGGTTGATCTGGTCAAGGATCAGCTCAATGCTTGGTCTTATCCTGCGCAACTTGCCGGCCTGAGCTACTCCATCAGTCCGACGCGGGAGGGACTGACGCTGCTCATCTATGGCTATGATGAAAAGCAGCCAGTACTGCTGGAAAAGGTGCTGGCCGCTCTCAGGCATCCGACGCTGTCTGAGGACCGTTTCCAGGTGTACAAGGACAAGCGCAAGCGCAGCCTGGCCAACAAGGCGCTCGATCGCCCTTACCGCCAGATACTCGATGAACGCACGCGCCGCCTGATCAGCCCTGCCTGGAGTCCGAAACAGAAGCTTGCCGCCCTGGAGCCTCTCAGCCGTGATGCCCTGCAGGATTATGCGGCTCACCTGTTCGACGAGGCGGAAGTCCAGGTGCTTTCTTACGGGAATCTCAGGCCGAAAGAGGCTGAAGCCATGAACGCGCTGCTGCAGAGGAAGCTGTTGTCGGGTACCCGTCTGGTGGAAGCGCCAGCACTTCAGCTGACCATCGTACCCAGAGGGAAGACCCTGACCTACCGCTATGACGTGGATCATCCGGATTCGGCCATGGTCATCAGCTTCCAGGGCAACGACAAGAGCATCGCCGAACAGGCGCGCTGGCGCCTGCTGGGGCATGTCATGGCCAGCCCCTTCTTCAGCGCCTTGCGCACGGAGCAGCAGCTGGGCTATGTCGTGGCCGCCGCTTTCAGCGAAACCGACCATCTGCCCGGTATGCTGTTTCTGGTGCAGTCATCCGCCGTTTCCGCCGGGGAACTGCAAAAGCGTATGGAAGCATTCATCCGGGATTATGTTGCGGAACTGGAGTCCATGGACGAAAAGGAATTTGCCGCTCACAAGGCGGGCCTGGTGGCGAAACTGCTGAAGAAGGATGACATGATGCTGAGCCGGGCCGTTCGCTACATGGACAACCTGGATCGCAAACGCTACAGCTTCGATTTCAGGAAGCAGGTGGCCGATGAGGTGTCCGGACTGACCAGGGCTGAGCTGCTGGCTTTTTACCGGCAGAATCTGCTGCAGCAGCCACGGCGTCTGGTAGTGTATTCGCCCGGCACGCGGTTTTCAGCCAAATAGCGTTGAATCCGACAGACTCCTAGGGTATTTGCCGATACAAATGCCGGGTCGAAATGACTACAATCACGCAATCCTGTTAGAGAATTGAATAGAGATGGACGCAGACCAGTTACGCCTCATATTGCTCCTGGCCGGTATGGCTCTGGTGGTGGCGATTTATCTGTGGGACAGGTACAAACGTTCCCGTTCACGCCTGAAGGGTCTGTCATTGCGCCAGGCGCGCCGTCTGCAGCGTGAACTGGCCGATCAGGAGCCCGTGGCCGATGATGAAATCATCAGCTTTACGGCGGTCAAGGAAAAGAAGGAGTCACACCGGGAAGCGCCAGCTGAAGAACCGCAGGTTGCGCAGGAGTCCTTTCTTCCCGGGGAGCCGGAAGGGCAGCCGGAAATCGAACTTCCCAGTATCGAAATGGACGCCCAGACCGGGCGAGGTGATCCGGAGCCGGTTGCAGGAGCAACCTTCAGCGCAGCCGAGGATGATGATTACCTGCATGCCTCACCGGAAGTGCAGGACAGTCTGCCACAGATGCTGGTGCAAATAGCACTGGTGCGTCAGGATGGTGATTTTTCCGGCAGCGACATTGTAGATGCCATGCGGGAAGTGGGGCTGCAACCCGGCCCCATGGAAATCTATCATCGCCAGGACAGCCGCTATCCCGACAGGGTGCTGTTCAGCGTCGCCAGCCTGGTCAACCCCGGCCACTTTCCTCTCGATGACATGGAAGGATTCAGCACGCCCGGCCTGATGCTGTTTACCCAGCTTCCCGGTGTGCGTGATGGTCTGGAGATCTATTCCGACATGCTCTATACCGCCAATGAGCTGGCCGGCATGCTGGGCGGTATACTGCAGGACGAGACCCACAGCGTGCTGAGCAAGCAGACCATTCAGCACACCAAGGATGCCATCATGGAGCATCGCAGAAAACTGCGCCTGGCCAAGCTGAGCAAATGAGCGCCGCATCCATCCGGGCGCAGGCAGAGGATCTGCGCCGCCAGATCGATTACCACAACTACCGTTACTACGTGCTGGACGATCCGGAGATTCCCGACAGTGAATACGACCGTCTCATGCGCGAGCTTCAGGCACTGGAAGCTGCCCATCCCGAACTGATCACCCCCGACTCTCCCACCCAGCGGGTGGGCGCACAGCCTCTCAAGGAATTTGCCGAGGTCCGCCATGCCATACCCATGCTTTCCCTGGGCAACGCCTTCAGCGACGAAGAAATGGCCGATTTCGACGAGCGCGTGCGCAAGCTGCTGAACGTTGAACAGATCGAATACAGTGCCGAGCCCAAGCTGGACGGCCTAGCCATCAGCCTCAGATACGAGAAGGGCGTGCTGGTGCAGGGCGCCACCCGGGGCGACGGTCACCGGGGTGAGGATGTCACCAGCAATGTGCGCACCATCGGCGCCATTCCCCTGCGCCTGCTGGGGGAGGGCTGGCCCGCCGTGCTGGAAGTGCGTGGCGAGATCTTCATGCCGAAAAAGGGCTTCGAGGAACTCAACAGGCGGGCAAGAAAGAAAGGCGAAAAAACTTTCGCCAACCCGCGCAATGCTGCAGCGGGCAGCCTGCGTCAGCTCGATCCGAAGATCACCGCCACCCGTCCCCTGTCTTTCTATGCCTACGGCTGGGGCGAACTGTCCGTGGAGAAGCTGGGAGACAGCTACAGTGATGCCATGGCTGTCATCAAGGAATACGGCCTGCCCGTATCACCCGAGCTGAAAGTGGTGCAGGGACTGCAGGGCTGCCTGGACTATTTCGACGCCATGGCGCGAAAGCGCGATTCCCTGGACTATGAAATCGACGGCGTGGTGTTCAAGGTCAACGATCTGCAGCAGCAGGAACGCCTGGGTTTTGTCTCCCGGGCGCCGCGCTGGGCCATCGCACGCAAGTTTCCCGCCCAGGAAGCGCTGACGGTAGTGAAAGACGTGGAATTCCAGGTAGGGCGTACCGGCGCGGTAACGCCTGTAGCACGGCTGGACCCCGTGGAAGTGGGCGGCGTGACCGTGCGCAACGCCACTCTGCACAATATGGATGAAGTGAAAAAGAAGGATGTCCATATCGGGGACACCGTCTATGTGCGGCGGGCGGGTGACGTGATCCCGGAGATCGTGCGCGTGTTGCCCGAGCGTCGACCGAAAACCGCCCAGGAAGTGGTGCTGCCCAAACACTGTCCCGTGTGTGGTTCCGACGTCATCAAGCCCGAGGGCGAGGCGGTGGCGCGCTGCACCGGTGGCCTGTACTGTCCCGCCCAGCGCAAGGAAGCCATCAAACACTTCGCCTCGCGCCGGGCCATGGACATCGAAGGCCTGGGCGACAAGCTGGTGGAACAGCTGGTGGAGCAGGAACTGATCCATGATCCGGCGGACCTCTACAGCCTGACCCGGCAACAGCTCATGGGCCTGGAACGCATGGGCGAGAAATCCGCGCAGAACCTTCTCGATGCCCTGGAACGCAGCAAGGAAACCACCCTGGCGCATTTCCTCTATGCCCTGGGCATCCGCGAAGTGGGTGAAGCGACCAGCCAGACCCTGGCACAACAGTTTGGCAGTCTGGAAGCACTTGAAAAAGCCAGCGAGGAAGAACTGCAGGAAACCCCGGACATAGGCCCCATCGTCGCCGCTCATATCGCTGCATTTTTCCATCAGCCGCACAACCGGGAAGTCATCGACAAACTGCTGCAAGCGGGTATTCACTGGCCGGCGGTGGAAACGCCGTCGGAAGAAGAACTGCCCCTCAAGGGCAAAACCTTCGTGCTCACAGGAAGTCTCAGCCGTCCCCGCAGCGAAATCAAGGTGGAGCTTCAGGCCCTGGGAGCCAAGGTGACGGGCAGCGTGTCCAAGAATACGGATTACGTGGTGGCCGGCGAAGCTGCCGGCTCCAAGCTGGACAAGGCCCGGGATCTGGGTGTCACCATTCTCGACGAGGACGGCCTGAAAATCCTGCTTGCCAGTACCGCATGATACACTGAACCCCATTGCCAAGGAGAAAGAAAAGACATGAACAACCGGACAGCCCTAGTGGGAATCCTGCTCAGCGTTGTACTTACACTCGGCGCTTGTGCCCAGAATCTACCCATGTACCGGGGGTACGCTTTCGATGCCATGATCGAAGATGCCCATGTCATCCCGCTGAAGAACCGGGACAGCATCCCCGCGCTGAAGGAATATGTGCGGGAAGTGCATTGGCAACTGGACAAACCCATCAGCGGTGACTTTACGGTCAGCGTTGCTGAAAACGAGCGTTCCGCAGCCTATATCGGCACCCTGGAAGGCCGCGAGCCCGTGCATATCATCTCCCTTAGTGGGGCCAACCTGGATTCCCATCCCGCGCTGGAGACCGATGAAAGCGTTCGCATCAATGGTGCGGCGGCAGTGGGCAAGGTGAATGTACTTGAGGAAAACCGCCTGCCCAAAGGTGACTATGTATTTCGCCTCAAAGTGCATGGCAACCAGAACTGGGACAGAAAAGAGATCTACGTGCAGGTACGCTGAGGTAGCATCAACCCGTTTGAGGACAGGGATCATGGACAGTATCGAAGACCTTCAGGTGCGTATCAGCTTCCAGGAAGACAGCCTCCAGGAACTGAACATCACCGTCGCCCGCCAGCAGACCGAACTGGATATCCTGCGCAAAGAACTACTGCGCCTCCAGGAACGCCTGCTGGAGCTGGAGAGCAACCAGCCCGGCGGTGCGGAAGGGCAGGCCACAGAACTCCCCCCACACTACTGAAAAGCCCCCCTTTCCTCCTGGGAGAGGGGCCGGGGGAGAGGGGACCGGAACTTTGCTCCCACAAAAGCAGTCCCACCCAATACCTGCCTCTTCCCCAGGAAAACCCTCACAATGAAAACCACCCCCACAAAACTGCTGCGCGATTATCGGCCTCTCCTGATTTTCGCCATCCTACTGGTAACCTTCCGCACCACCATTGCCGACTGGTCCCCCGTGCCCAGCAGTTCCATGGAACCCACCCTGGTTCCCGGTGATGTAGTATGGATCGACAAAACCGCTTTTGGCCCTTCACTGCCCATCATCAACAAGAAACTGTTGACCTGGGGAAGCCCCAAACGCGGCGAAGTGATCACCTTCGTCCCGCCCCACAAGGACCAGCTGTTCGTCAAACGTGTGATTGCCGTGCCCGGCGACCACCTGCGTATCGAGGGCGTGAAACTCTGGGTGAACGGGCAGCCCCTAGCCCAGCAGATCACCCGCGAGGAGGCGGATTATCTCCTGGGAGAAGAAACCATCGACGGGCGCGGGCACCAATTCAAGCTGACCCGTGGCATGGGCATGCCCTATGTGGGAAAGACCATCGAAGTGCCCCAGGGCAAGTATTTCGTCATGGGTGATCACCGCAACAACAGCGCCGACTCCCGCTTCTGGGGTTTCGTGGATCAGGACAGGATCATGGGCCGGGTGGTGGGCATCGCCCTGTCATTCTCCACCGAGCGGGGCTGGGACCGGCTTGCCTTGCCGGTTCACTGAGCCGTATCCATCTTTGTCCACCACAGAGTCGCCCCAGCCACGGAGGCAGGCATGGCGGCGAAGTTGATCACCGGGATCATCATCAGCAGATTGGCACCTGCGCCGAAGGCCCATGTCTGAAAGGGGCGCTTGCGCAGGCGTTGACGTTGCTCCCTGGGGCGGAGGTGATGATTGCCCATGGGATAGTCCACGTATTCGATGCTCAGGAACCAGAATCCCAGCAGCAGCCACAGTACCGAGCCGATGGCGTTCAGGCCGGGAATGATCATCAGGATCAGTACCGGGATGGCGCGCAGCAGAAAATACCAGATCTTTCCCAGTTCACCGCTGATGGCGGGGATGATCTCGGCCATGAGGCTGCCGCTGTGATCTTCCGGCAGCTGGCCGGTAATCTGTTTTTCCACTTGGGCAGCCAGGATGCTGTTGAAGGGTGAGGCGATGAGGTTGGCCACCATCGTAAAGGTGTAGAAGGCAATCACCAGATAAGTGAGCGCAAACAGGGGCCAGAGCAGCCATTCGAGGTAACTCATCCAGCTGTCGGCAGGCAGAACCCAGTCGATGAACTCCTGGAAGTAGATACTGCCGATCCAGGCGGTGAGGCTGAAGATGAGGATATTGATGAACAGCGGCGCGAACACATAGCGCCGCAATCCCCTGCAAAACAGCATGCCCAGCCCCTGAAACGGCAGCAAAAAGACTGCAATCAGTGATGTCATTTTGCGATGCTGCGCTTGAACCAGTTTCTGATCATGCGTTTTTCCATTCCGAGGGGTTCTCCACTGCTGGTACGCATGGCGGCGCTCATGGTTCTGCTCTGCAGTTTTTCATCACCTTCCTTGAGCACATTGCCGCTGGCATCCAGCAGGCGGTAATGGAACTTCATCCGGGCGGGGTAGCTGTCCTTCACCACACGCACGTCCTGGTGCTGGGTGCGGGCGCCGGTAAGCTTTACATCCCCTGCCAGATCCAGGTCGGTAACCGTCATTTCCAGTTTCTGACCGTCGGGGAGTGTTGCGGCAAGTTTCTGTATCGTGTCTTCGAGTTCTTTGAAAGTTCTGGCCTGGAATTCCTCCTGGGAGCCGCTGGAGGCCATGACGTCGGTGTAACCGGCCGGATTGGACCAGTGTATTTCGGCGCTGCCGCCGGCCATTGCCAGGGTCGGGAGCAGCATGATGCTGAATATAGCGATAAGTGTTTTCATACATTGACCTCTTTGTTTTCTGTGATCCATTAGATGCCTAAACAGTCCACAGGTTCAGATGAGGGAGGCAAGCGATCCGGCAGCAGGCCCCACCGTTTACCGCAGTCAAGATCATTTAATGCGTCATGATACCCGCCGAGGGCTGTCAGCGGAACAGTTTGATGGGCTGTGCAAATGTGGCAAAACCTGTGCGTATCATCTACATTTACCCTGTGATGGCTGTATTTCACATCTGTAATTTAAAACTGATGGCCCACGGAGGGCAGTATCATGCTGAAAAGAAAAATTCTGTTTACGGTTGCGGCCAGTGTTTTTTTGGGCATGTCTACACTGGTGCAGGCCACTGAAGGCAAGCTGGTGGTTGTGACATCGTATCCACCGGACACCACCACGACTTTCAAGAAGGCCTTTGAGAAGAAGTACCCCGGTATCAAAGTCGAAATGCTGAAGAAAAAAACTACGGCAGGCGTCAAATATCTTCAGGAAACAGCCGGCAACAACACATCCGATCTGTTCTGGGCATCGGCTCCGGATGCGTTCGAGATCCTCAAGGGGGATGATCTCCTGCAGAAATACCAGACGAAAGTAAAAGGCATCCCGGAGAAAGTCGGTGCCTTTCCCATCAATGATCCCGACGGTTATTACAAGGGCTTTGCCGCATCCGGTTACGGCATCATGTGGAACACCCGCTATCTCAAGGCGAAGAAACTGCCTGTTCCCCATGAATGGGAAGATCTGACGAAGGCCGTTTACCACAATCACGTCGGCATGAGCGCTCCCTCGCGTTCCGGCACGACGCATCTGACGGTGGAAACAGTGCTGCAGGGCAAGGGTTGGGAAGAAGGCTGGGCCACCTGGAAGGAGATAGCAGGTAACATGAAGACCATCACCGAACGCAGTTTTGGTGTACCGGATGGTGTGAACAGCGGACAGTTCGGTATCGGTATCGTTATCGACTTCTTCGGGCTTTCTTCCAAGGCCTCCGGATTCCCCGTCGATTTCGTGTATCCCAGTGTGACCACGCTGGTTCCCGCAAATATTGCCATCGTGAAGAATGCACCTCACAGGGAGACAGCGGCTGATTTCATCGAATTCCTGCTCTCCGACGAAGGGCAGGCGCTGCTGCTGGACCCTAAGATCATGCGCCTGCCGGTCAATCCCAAGGCCTATGCCAAGGCACCGGCGAATTTTCCGAATCCTTTCAAGGACAACTCCATCGGTTCTGGCGTGAAGTTTGATCTGGCACTGTCGAAATCCCGCTACAACGTGGTCAATTCCCTGTTCGATGTCATGATCACCTATCGGCTGGATGATCTGCGCACTGCGGTGAAGGCGATCCAGGATGCAGAAGCCGCGCTCCAGGGTAACAACAACCCGGCCGCCCAAAAACTGATTGCGCAAGCAAAAGACCTGGTGAATGCCGTGCCCATCGATGCGGCGAAAGCCAGCGACGAGGCGTTCAATAGTATTTTCAAGAAGAAACGCAAGAAGGCCAGCACCAAGGTTACCGGCCGTCAGGCCGAGATCGAGCAACAATGGGATGAGATGATCAAGGCCAATTACGCCAAGGCAACCCAGTTGGCGAACAAGGCCAAATCCATGCTCTGACAGAAGATGACAGCAGGCCGGTGATATGCCGGCCTGTTGCCTGTGCGCGGAAAAACAATCATGACAAAACAACGCGGCCCGGTTTTTGCAGGACTACTGATCGCCCTGATACTGCTGGCCTTCCTGGTCATTCCCGTGGTGCAGGTCATCTATGTGGCCTTTCAGGATCCGGCAAGCGGTGCGCTGACCCTGGTCAATTTCAGCGATTTTTTCCGCTCATCCCTGTTTCAGGAATCGTTCTTCAATTCCTTCTATGTGGCTGCCATGTCGGTCGTGGTGGCGACCATCATCGCTTTGCCACTGGCCTATTTTACTTCGCGTTTCAATTTTGCCGGAGCCGCCATCATTCAGACCCTGGGTTTCATCCCCCTGATCATGCCTCCCTTCGTGGGCGCTGTGGCCATGCTGCTGCTTTTCGGCGAGAACGGTTCCGTCAACCTGCTGCTGGATGAGCATCTCGGTTTCACCATTCCTTTCATGGAGGGTCTGAACGGCGTTATCTTTGTACAGAGTATCCACTATTTTCCTTTCATACTGATCAATCTGTCGGCGGCCCTGAACAACGTGGACAGATCCATGGAGGAGTCGGCGCAGAATCTTGGCGCCAGTGGTATGCGCCTGTTCCGCCGTATCGTATTCCCGCTGGCCATGCCCGGCTATGTTGCCGGGGCCGCGCTGGTGTTCCTGAAGGTGTTCGATGATCTGGGTACGCCATTGTTGCTGAACGTGAATACCATGCTGGCGCCCCAGGCCTATCTGCGCATCTCATCCATTGGCATCTCGGACCCCATGGGTTATGTGATTTCGGTGATCCTGGTGGTGTTCTCCCTGTTCGCCCTGTGGACCTCCATGCTGGCGCTGAAAGGCAAGGACTATTCCACCCTGCAGAAAGGCGGCGGCGGCATGCTCAAGCGGGAATTGCGCGGCGGGCAGAAGATCGCTGCCTATGCGCTTATCCTGCTCATCCTGCTGCTGGTGCTCTCGCCGCACATCGGGCTGACCCTGCTGTCCTTCGGCACGGTCTGGTCCTACAGCCCCTTGCCAGATGCCTATACACTGGACCACTACCGCATGGTGTTCGGTTCGGCGCGGGAGTACATAACAAACACCCTGCTGTATGCGGGACTGGCCGCCAGTTTCGATGTCATACTGGCAACAGCCATTGCCTATATCGTGTACCGCACCGGCATGAAAGGCCGGAAATGGCTGGACTATATCGCCACCGCATCTCTGGCGGTACCAGGGGTGGTACTGGGTATCGGCTATCTGCGCACCTATAATGATTTCAACGTGCCTTTTCTCGACAAGCCCATGGCCTCCTGGTGGGTGATTATCGTGGTGGCGCTCACCATTCGCCGTTTGCCCTACGCCCTGCGCGCCTGTGTGGCTGCGCTGCAGCAGGTTAGCGTGATGCTGGAGGAAGCGGCACAGAATCTCGGTGCGACGCGCTCCCGCACATTGTGGCGGGTGGTCGTGCCTTTGATGAGTGGGGGGATGATCGCCGGTTTTGTCACCAGCTTCGCCACGGCATCCGTGGAGTTGTCCGCCACCATCATGCTGGTGTCCCAGGAATCCGATGCGCCCCTGGCCTTCGGTATCTATGAGTTCATGCAATCCGCTTCCGGACGGGGAGCCGGAGCCGCCCTGGGCATGATTGCCGTGGTTATCGTGGGCCTGGGTACTTATTTTTCCCACCGTGTGATCGAACGCAGCCACAAGCTGCGTACCGCAGAAAGACAAATTGCAGAGGAAGTGACATGAGCAGCGAATCAGTGGGGATCTCCATCAGGAACCTGGGGCTGGCCTTCGGTGACAATGAGGTGCTCAGGGACATCAGCTTGGATATTGCACCGGGGGAGTTCTTTGCCTTTCTCGGCCCTTCCGGCAGCGGAAAATCCACGCTACTGCGTGCGGTGGCCGGTTTTGGACCCAGGCCCAGCGGCCAGATACTGATCGGAGGGGAGGATGTGGTGGATCTGCCTCCCTGGAAACGCAATCTGGGCATGGTGTTTCAGAGCTATGCGCTGTGGCCCCACATGACGGTACGGAAGAACATTGCTTTTGGCCTGGAGGAGCGTCGCCTGCCGGCAGCCGAAATCAGGAGACGGGTGGATGAAGCGCTGGAACTAGTTGGCATGACAGCGTTCGCAGGGCGGCGGCCGTCACAGCTTTCCGGAGGCCAGCAGCAGCGGGTGGCCATCGCCCGGACCATCGTTGTCGAGCCAAAGGTGCTGCTGCTCGATGAACCCCTGTCCAACCTCGATGCCAACCTGCGCATCCAGATGCGCCGCGACATCCGCGCCCTGCAACAGCGCCTGCAGCTCACTACCATCTTCGTCACCCATGATCAGGAAGAGGCGAATACCACATCAGACCGCATGGCCGTGCTCAATGACGGCTATCTGCAACAGGTCGGAACTCCCATGGAACTGTATGACAACCCGTCTAACCTGTTCGTGGCGCGCTTCCTGGGAACGGCGAACATCCTGCCGGGAAGCATCGTCGAGGAGGACGGGCGCAAGGTCTTTGTTTCGGACAGCGGCGTGACCTTCCCCCTGGATATCGAAGGGGAGGGGCAGCGTTCCATCGTTTTCCGTCCCCAAAACGCCAGCATTCACTGTGGCCGGGTGGAAGCCGATGACGCGCATATCGACTTGCCGGGCGTGATCGTGCACACCGAGTTTCTCGGCAGCATCGTGCGTTATGGGGTGAAAGTGGGCAATGAAACCCTGCTGCTGGATCTGCCTCACATCCAGGGAGAGGGGCTGATCGCAGAAGGCACGGAGGTTACCGTGCTGGTGGCCAGGGAACGGATTCTGGCCTTGGCCGGATAAGCCTGCTGCCTACAGATAGAGAAAACCCAGAATGACCGCGCCGAGAAACAGCCGGTAAATGGCGAAAGGCGCCATGCCGATACGTTCAATGAAGCGCAGGAAAAAATGGATGGTGGTGTAGGCGGCGATAAAGGACAGGGCCACGCCGAGGCCCAGGTCCTGCCAATTGACGCTTTCCTCCAGCAGGAACAGGTCCTTGCCCACCCAGATTACCGAAGCCAGTATGGTCGGGATGGCCAGCAGAAAGGAGAAACGCGAGGCGGCTTCACGGGTGTAGCCCAGCATCAGTGCGGCGGCCATGGTGATGCCGGAGCGGGAAGTACCGGGAATCAGGGCAACAGCCTGGGCAACGCCGATGAACAGGGCATCTTTCAGGTTCATGCTGCCGATATGCCGGTTACGTTTCGAATGACGGTCAGCCCACCACAGCAGCAGGCCGATGAGGATGGTGGTGGCGGCAATCACCTGGGGGGCGCGCAGCTGGTGTTCCACCAGGTCTTTGATCAGTACTCCCACGACCATCACCGGGATGGTCGCCAGGATGATTGCCCAGCCCAGGCGACTGTTGGACGTGGACTCACCCGATGGCATCAGTGAGGCGAACCAGTCGTGCAGCATCAGCAGGACTTCCTTGCGGAAATACAGGACCACTGCCAGCAGGGTTCCGAGATGCACGGCAAGATCGAAGGCAAGACCCTGATCGGCATAGCCAAAGACATAAGGCGCCAGAATGAGGTGGGCCGAGCTGGATATGGGCAGGAATTCTGTAAATCCCTGTATCAGTGCCAGAATGATTATCTGTATCAGGTCCATGATGCTTGCTGTGCTTGTCTGGTGAACAAATCAGGCAGCATCATACGCCGTCGGCGGGCTGTTGAAAAACCGCAATGCAGGTTCGTCATGGGATGAGGGGGTGGCCAGGGCAGCGACAAAGCCGTCGGCGGCGAAGAAATGGCGGCAGTGCAGGTCGTCGGGCGGGACCGGGGTGGCGAAGATGCCGTACCCGAATGCTTTCTGACGGGCTTCAAGGGCCGTCCATTGCCGAAAGAACAGCAGCTGCTGGTTTTCACCGGCCATCGCTGCTGACCACTGTTGCCATACTTCAGCAGAAAACATGCGCCTGGCGATACGTGAGGGGTATTTCATGTCGCGAATTTTTTCCAGATCGATACCCACAGGATGTAGCGCACTGACGGCGAGCAATCCCAGTTCGTGACTGTGGGAAAGATTGAATTGCACAGGCAGGCGCGCCAGCTCCGGCTTTCCTCCCGGCCTGACAATGAAACTGAGTCTGGCAGGCGCTTCATCCAGATAGGAGGCGAGAATGCCACGCAGCTGCAAGCGGGTGTTCAGATAGCGTCGCGCGGCTTCCGGCCGGCGTATGTCCGCTAACCGTGACCGTTCTTCGCTGCTCAGGATCGAGAGA
>DRLF01000222.1 GCA_011051425.1 Thiolapillus brandeum
CCACCTCAAACTGCAACAAAATCTGGTCCCCGCTGCGGACAGCAAAGGCGTTGGCCGGCGCACCTCCCACCCGTGTTGTCCAGGTGGCCAGGACTTTGGCATTCGGCCAGCTGACCGGTAGTGCAGTCCCTTGCACAGGAGTCTCCTGAGGCAAGCTTGTCCGGGCAAGTTGCCGATATTCCATTACAACGTCCTGAACCATGGGAATGCTACCGTTTGTACCATCCTTCATCCCGGAAAACACGGTTGTAACCAGCAACAGGACAACCAGACTCCAGCCTGCTGTTGCGACCCAAAAGGTCTTATTCCTGTTTTCCAGCCACTTTAGCTTAAGCAGATGTTTCCAGGCCGACGGGAAAAAAGCCCTGCTGTTTCCCGATGCCAGGGCTGCTTCTTTCAGTGCTTCGTCGAAACGGGCCTGCTGCTGCGCCGTTAGCTGGGGAACTGGTATCGATCCCAGTTGCCTGTGCAGAACCTGTTGACGCATCACATCCTTGCGGCAGGACTCGCAACCGGCCAGATGGGCTTCCACCAGCATTTTGTCCTGCCCGTCCAGTTCCTCATCCGCGTAACCCGCCAGCATATCCTGGATCCTCAGATGCAGTTTTTCCAGTTCCTCCGGCGCCTTGATCTGAAAATCGTTCATCTTTCTTTTCCCGGATGTATCCTGATCCTGTCCGTGTGCCCGTCTTTTCTCGCTTTGGCCAGCAGTGTTTTTGCCAGTAAACGGCGGCCCCGGGACAGTCTGCTCATGACGGTCCCCTTGGGTATGGCAAGAATTTCGGCAACGTCACGATAGGACAACCCCTCGATATCCCGAAGCATGACGACCCTCGCATAGTCTTCCGGCAAGGCCTGAACAGCTGCCGCCAGTTGTTCGCTGTCCTGCTGTCGCAGGGTTTCCTCGAAGGGGCCGGGTTCGGCGCTTTGATGGGTATGCAGAATCCTGTCTTCCGTTGTGATGACCGGGGCCAGCTGATGGCGGCGTTTTTGTTTCCTGACATCATCGGCAATGACGTGGTCGAGAATCTTCAGCAGCCAGGCGTAAGTGGCGATCTGTTCAGACAACTGGTCGAAATCGCGCCAGGCACGCAGCAAGGTCTCCTGTACCCAGTCTTCCGCCGTTTCGCGTCGTCCTGTATATCGCATGGCGACCCCATAGAGACGGTCGCACCAGGGCCGGACGAGCTGTTGAAAAACGGTTTGTTGATCCATTGCGCCGCATCATTGTTTATATATTTGCCATACAGGGCGTTGCCAGTCGGCACCATATTCCATAAAAAACCGGAATTTTTTCATTTCCGGTAACGCCCTGAAGCCCGAGACCTGAATCGAAGCATACCGTCATTCTATCCGATACTCAGGTGAACCGATCAAACATTCAGCCACATAGCCCGCTTTCTGACACCTATCTCGTCAGAGCGGCAGGAGAGAAAAATGAAAAACATATCCATGGGCATGCTTTGCCTGCCCCTGCTAGCCACCATCACCACAGGTTTTGCCGGAGAGACCCCAGCCCCTTCCCACGGGATCGCCTATCCGCAAGGCTGGCAGAACTGGTCAGCCATCGCGGTTTCCCATCGTTTGGACAATCACACCGTGAGAACCATTCTGGGCAACGATATTGCAGTGAAAGCGGCACGTTCAGGAAACACCAATCCCTGGCCGGACGGCGCTATCCTGGGCAAGGTGGTCTGGAAGGAAACCCGCCTGAAAGACTGGGAACAGGCCGTTGGACCGGACAAGTTCGTTCACGCGGAATTCATGTTCAAGGACGCAAACAAATACAGCGACACCTACGGTTGGGGCTGGGCGCGCTGGGTAGGTATGGAACAGCAGCCTTTTGAAAAAGGCATGCAGGTTTGTACGTCTTGCCACACACCGGTCAAGGGCCGGGACTGGGTATTCACCGACCCTGCGGTTTTCCCTGAATGAAGCAAAATCAACAGTTATTTTCTTTTTATAACAATAGTATACAATTCATACATAAAGTATTCTATTAACAATAGACAAGCCCTGTCACTGACAAAGGATACAAGGTGTTGAAAAGAATTTTTTCAGCACCTTGTAGGCCTTACTGCTATATGGACTTTGCGTTGACGCCCTTCCCCGGCGGAAGTGATTCTAGATTTTGGTCATCTCGACAGGTTGCCCCAGCCAGCCTTCACAACCTTCCGTACCCGGGAAATAGTTCCACGCCAACCCTCCCACGAGCAAACCGGCCACGGCGCTGCCACCGGTGAACGTGCCTGCGGTCATGGTGACGATATTGGCTGCACTGGCTCCCCAGCCTGTCGCTGAAAGAAAGGTCTTGATATTTCCACATTCACGCAAGCCCTGTTGCTCCGCGTAATAGTTGAGCGCAAATTTCAGGGGGAGAATACCCAAACCCAATTGGTTCGCTTCGGCAAATCCCTGTGAAAGGCCTACTCCGGTGGTCATTACATCGGCTATCTGTCCGGCTTCCGCTGCATCTACCGGCCTGAGTGGCCGCCGCTGCAGTTCCACCCATTCTTCATTGATATCCACATAGCCCGTTATTTTGTCTCCATCGACGATCCCTTCGATGACATTCACTTCCTGGTGAATGTTGGTGATACCGGGATAATGTTTCTGTGCAATGGCTGTCCAGTCGTTTGCCGGCATTTTGGAAGCACAGCCTCCGACAGCAAACAAGATGAGAGTACATGCAAAAACGGCACCTGCGATTGTTCGATCTAGGTCACCTGAACGGTTTGTTGGTAGTCTTTGCACGCCGGCTTCTCCATTGAGTTTGCTTGACTACAATGGTCGGCCGGAAGGATGTTATCTTTAACTACATTCCGTGAACCGGTTGGCAATATCCGCATATAGATATGGGGCGCAAGATCGGAGCACCGTGGCTGCTGGCGGCAAGCACTGCCGCCATCAGACAGCGCATATTTTCAGGCAACAGGAGTGCTTTCGTTGAACAGTTCAGGTTACTTCTGAAAAAACCTTCCCAAGCTTTTCAGCATGAAAAAGCGAAAACACAGCTTCTGATTATACACGCTGAATCATACTGTTAGGCTATAAACCTGTGAAACTACCTGTAGTCTGTCACCAGCTTGCGGAAACTTAGCTCTGTGCAGTATTTCCTCAATGCTTCGCAGCGGATTTACGGGAGGATTTGTTGCGCTCAATCCACACACCTTTCAGGCCCAATTCATGGCTGATACTCTTTTGGTAGTCGAGTGCTTCGGACTTTCTTTCAAAACCGGGGACACTCACCCGATAGAGCTTTCTCCCTTTGACCGTCGCCGCACGTATCACGGCATCGGGTGCTTTCCTGGCATAAACAGCCAGCAGCTTCTCAGCCTTCTTGCGGTTGCTCGAGGAAGCCAGGTGCACCGTCCATTGCCCGGCCCTCCCCGCCTTTGGTACAGGCTGTGGTTTTGGTACTTCCTGGCGCTGCCCGTCCCTGGCGGATACGTTTTCAGTGGGCGTTTTTTTTGTCACGCTTGCGGTGACACCTGCAATCATCACAGCCAAAGGCCGCTGGGAGACATGAAATCCTGCAGGAAGCCAGGCGTCAGGATGC
>DRLF01000223.1 GCA_011051425.1 Thiolapillus brandeum
CCACGGCGCGAAAGATATCTTCTTCGGACAAGTTCAGGTGCGGCGGATAGGAACTCAGTCCATGAGCAAAGATGTTCAGCAGAATCTCGGAATCCGACTCGGTATTGATATGGCGCAGATCCTCGCGGAACAGGTCTTGTTTGAGCTCATCGGCATTGGTCAGGTTGCCATTGTGCGCAAGCACGATGCCGTAGGGCGAATTCACATAGAAAGGCTGCGCCTCCGCAGAAGAAGAACACCCCGCCGTGGGGTAGCGTACATGCCCTACGCCCATGTTGCCCCGCAGGCGGATCATGTGATCTGTATTGAATACGTCACTGGCCAGACCGTTGTTCTTGCGCAGGTGCAGTTTGCCGTTCTCACAGGTGACGATACCGGCGGCATCCTGCCCCCGGTGCTGCAGCACCAGCAAGGCATCGTACAGGGATTGATTGACGGGCTCTCTGCCTACGATTCCTACAATTCCACACATGATCAGAGCTTCCTGAAGTGCATCATCAACAATGAACTGTTCATACTAAATCCTGTCCTGCGATCTGTACAAGAAATTACTGTCCCGGCGGAACCACTGCGGGTGCCGGCGGCAGACTCTCAGGCACAGGCAAAGCGGGCAGTTCCGAAGTCAGAAACTGGAACTTTTCGGCAACTTCCGGTGGCAGTAGATCTTTCAGCCACAGCGCCAGCTCCTGAAAATAAGGTATCAGCACGGACTGTTGCCACCAGGGATCCTGGGGCAAGGGTGTCAGCCCCGCCAACAGCACCAGAATAGCCATGAACAGCACCCCTCTCGCAATACCGAAAATCATGCCGATGAAGCGGTCGCTGCCGCTCAGCCCGGTGCTGTTGATCAGCCGGATCACCAGATAGTTCAGCAGGCCGCCGACCGTCAGGGAGAGAATCATCAATATGACGAAAGCCACTCCCAGTCTCACCGATGGCGTGGTGATGATGGATTCCATGCGCAGGGACAGATCACGAAAGAAGGTCCAGCTGATCCAGAATGCCAGCACCCACACCGCCAGCGAGAAGGCTTCCCGCACGAAACCACGGACCAGACTGATAAGCGCAGACACCAGGATGATGCCCAGGATAATGAAGTCTATCCAGATGAGTTGCGTATCAGCCATGCCTCAAGCTTTCCCTATGGATACCGGACAACCTGGCCTTTGGTACCAGAAATCCTGTTGATACGCGGCAGCAGCTTCTGTGCGCGCTGCTTGTCCAGTTCCGGCCCCACCTGCACACGATAATATTTCTTGCCGTTTACAGTGACCGCAGCAGGATTCATGGTATCCAGCCCCGCCTTGCGCAGTTTTTTCACCAGCTTGTCCGCACTGCCACGGGAAGAGAAACTGGCCACCTGAACAACCCAGGATGAAGGTGTCGGCGCTGGAGCAGACTTTGGTGCAGCCGGTTTCTTCTCCACCTTCTTTTTGGTTTTCTCGGACGGTTTGGGCGCCGCTTTCTTCTCGACAGCCACCGGAGGTTTTGGCCTGGGCTTTTCCCGGACGACAGGGGACGATGCAGGTGCCGGGGGTTTCCCGACCCCGGATGCAGGTACGGCAGCTGCCGCAGGAAGCTCAGAGGTTTTCTTCTCGGGAGGAGCATCCTGCAGCAGGGCGGGATCAAAATCCCGCTTTGGTTCGACAGGAATGGCCGCCATTTTCCCCGAATGCCGGGCAACGGGCTTGTGGCTAAGTAACATGGGAAGAAAAATGATTGCCAGGGAAACCAGCACCGTGGCGCCGATCAGGCGGCGCTTTAACTGTTCATCCACAGTTTGAACCCGAATCCAGGAACTGAAAGGTCACATTATAACCATTGAAGGTTTTCTGGCGAACTTTTTGTCCGCAGAAGGAACAGCAGCTTTTCCTGACCGCCGTCAATCCCTGCTCCCGTCAAGAGATTTATCATTGAAAGATACCTGGGCAAGCCCGAACTGCAAGGAGAAAACATCGTGCACACCCTCCATAAGTATTCTGTTCTGTTATCCTTCCCCGCCCGCAAACTGGCTGCCCTCGGTATTTTGCTGCTAGCAAGCAGTATTTGCGGGGCTTCCAGCAACTTCTTCGTGACACCCGCTGGAACAGGCGACTGCACCCAGACCTCCCCCTGCGAACTGCAAACGGCGCTGAATCTGGCCACAGACCATGACAAAGTCCTTCTCGCCCAAGGCACCTATACGAACACGGGTGAAGTTGTCGTGGCCGTAACCCACTCAATCTCCCTGCTTGGCGGGTGGGACAACACGAATTCCAACCCGGTAGCGCGTGATCCCGGCACCTATGTCAGCATCCTTGACGGAGAGAACCAGCGGCGGGTACTCACGATCGCCGCCAATACCTCCCCCACTATCGACGGGCTGACCATCACCAGAGGCAATGCCACTGGACTGGGCGGCGGATTCTCGTCGTCCGATGCCGGCGGCGGTATCTACAGCGTTGATGCCACTCCGGTTATCACCCACAATATCCTGACCGACAATGTTGCATCGACGCAAAAAGATGCGCGCGGCATGGGTGGTGCTGTCTACCTGCAAAGCGCTTCAGGTTCCGCGACCGTCGGCCACAATCGTTTTTTGAATAACACCGCAGGAATAGCCATACATTTAGGAGACGGAGGCGGTCTGTTCCTCAGCAGTCCCGGCGTGATTCACGACAATGAATTCAGAAACAACAAGGGCTGCCGTAGCTGTACCGGCCAAGGTGGCGCTATCAATGTAGGCTGGACGGAAGCCCGGCCCCTGATTACCCGCAACCTCATCCGCGACAACCAGGCTCAAAAAGGGGCTGGCATAGACCTGTTCTGGAGCGCCGCACAGGTCATCGGCAACGATTTTGTCAACAACGACGCCGTTTCAGGCTCTGGAATCTATGCCCATTACGACAAAGGTTCGACCATCAGCAACAACACCCTGCTGGCCAACCTGAACAGCACCTTGTGGATAAATATCACCTTTCCGGACCAGGAAAAAACCATCGTGAGCAACAATGTCATCGCCGACAGCTCCACGGGCATTTTTGCCTACAGTGACTGGCACATCGCTGCCATCGACCTGATCCACAACACACTGGTGAACAACACCGAGGGCATCTACATCGGGAAAAACATGACCGCTACACTGACAAACAACCTCATTGCCGATCATGACAAAGGAGTGATCTTATCGACTGCCGAAGGGGCAGCAATCATTTCCGACAATACCCTTTTCTGGCAAAACACAGATGACGGCTTCAGAGGAAACAACCCGGTGGACGGCGATCCCACTTTTTTGGATGCTGCCAACGACGACTATCATATCGGTTCGGGTTCGGCAGCAATCGATGCGGGCATTGATTCCACAACCACCACCGACCTCGACGGCACGCCCCGCCCCAACGGCATGGCACCCGACATTGGTGCCTATGAATACGCGGCTACACCTTTCAGCTGCAGTGGCGATAATGTTATTGTGAACTATGATTTTGGGCAGATTAAACCTGTTGTGTGCACCGCCACAGGAAGCATCACCACCCAGAACAAGGTGAATATTCTGCCAGGCGCCGATGTCTCCTTTCACGCCGGATCGGGAATCACACTGCTGAATGGATTTGCGGTGAAACACCATGCCGTGTTCCACGCATCGATAATACCCTGATTGCATTCAGCTAGAAAAACACTGGGCATATTGGATTCGTCTTGCTGGCAGATCCGGTTGCTTATGGAATCAGGCCGGTGAATCCAGATATGCCAGCGCCGCCGCAACAGTAAAGAACGAACCGAACACCACCACCCTGTCACCAACTCCGGCCTCCTCTGCCACTGTCTTCAAAGCCCGGTCAAGCGTGTCGTGTGTATCGAAGGGCGGTACTGGCAACAGGGATTGCGCCATCCCAGCCAGCTTTTCTGCGGGCATCCCGCGGGCGTTCTCAATAGTAGCGAATTGCCATCGGTCGATGTGCGGCTGCATCAGCGTCAGCACTGTAGTGACATCCTTGTCATCAAGCATACCCAACACGGCCAGGGTGCGACCGGCCACAGGGTTTTTTTCCAGCTGCCGCGCCAGCGCCGAAACGGCATGAGGATTGTGGGCCACGTCCAGCACCCATTGCACACCCTGGTGTTCCACTGTCTGTTGCCGGCCTGTCAGCCGGGCGGCTGCCAGCCCTTGGACAACTGCCCTGTCATCCAGCGGAGTTTTTCCTGCCAGCAATTCAAGCGCCATGATAACGCCGGACGCATTGTCCAGCTGGTGCTGCCCCGGAAGATGGGGATAGGGCAAAGCATTCAGCATCCTTGAGGGTCCGTACCAGTTCCAGGTTTCAACGCCAGCTTCGCAGTGAAACTCCCTGCCGTTGATGTACAGGGGTGTCTGCAGCTTTATTGCCTGATCGGCAATACTGGCCGGCATATCGCTACCGGAAAATACCGCCGGTCGTCCCGTCCGGAAGATGCCCGCCTTTTCCCGCCCGATGGTTTCCCGGTCATTCCCCAGCCATTCCTGATGATCCAGGCCGATGCTGGTGATGACAGACAAATCCGCATCGATGATGTTTACCGCATCCAGACGCCCCCCCAGCCCCACTTCCAGCAGTACTGCATCGGGCTTTTCCCGCGCAAATACCAGCAGTGCAGCCAGCGTGCCGAACTCGAAATAGGTCAGAGGAATATCTTTTCTGGCTTCATCGATGACCTGAAAAGCATCGATGATCAACTGATCTTCGACCGGCTTGCCGTCGAGTCGGATACGCTCGTTGTAACGCAGCAGATGGGGGGATGTGTAGCTGCCGGTGCGATAACCCGCCTGTTTGAATATGGCCTCGAACAAGGCAACAGTCGAACCCTTGCCGTTGGTGCCGGCGATGCTGATAACGGTACTGGAAGAAAGATCAGGAGGAACCAGCCGCTGCCACACCTGCCTTGTCCGTTCCAGGCCCAGATCGATGGTTTTGGGATTGAGGCTTTCCTGCCAGGTCAGCCAGCCTTCTAACGTGGCAAATCGCAAACCGGCCTTCTGAATATCAGGCGCAGGCCGCAGCGTGATTGAGGATACCCAGCACGTTGTAAAGGCGATCCCGCATCTGATCCCGGGGAATGATCATGTCGACAGCGCCATGCTCGAGCAGGAATTCACTGCGCTGAAACCCTTCCGGCAGTTTTTCCCGCACGGTCTGCTCGATGACCCGGGGGCCGGCAAAACCGATGAGCGCACCTGGCTCGGCCACATTGACATCTCCCAGCATGGCAAGACTGGCGGACACCCCTCCCATGGTGGGGTCGGTCATGACGGAAATGAACGGCACACCCTTGTCAGCCATGCGCTTGAGCACGGCAGAGGTCTTGGCCATCTGGAACAGGGAGAACAGGGATTCCTGCATTCGCGCCCCGCCGCTGGCGGAGAAACACACATAGGGTATATGCTGCTCCAGCGCGATATTGGCGCCGCGCACGAAACGCTCGCCCACCACGGAACCCATGGATCCGCCCATGAACTTGAACTCGAAGGCGGCGGCAACCAGATCCATGCCCTTGAGTTTGCCGCGCATGACGATCAGTGCATCTTTCTCTTCGGTGGCTTTCTGCGCGGCACTGAGACGATCCTTGTATTTCTTGCTGTCCTTGAATTTCAGGGGATCCTCAGCCTGCAGATCTGCAGCGATCTCTTCACGGGGTTCCTTGTCGAGAAAGAGATCCAGGCGCCGCCGTGCACCGATGCGGTTGTGATGTCCGCATTTCGGGCAGACATCCATGTTTCTTTCCATTTCCGCACGATACAGGATGGCGCCGCAGCCGGGGCATTTGTTCCACAGCCCTTCCGGCACGGCCTTCTTGGCGCTGCCTTCGGTGCGGATCACACTGGGTAAAAGCTTGTCAAACCAGCTCATGGTCGGTCCTCAATCATCCGGAAACCGGGCTGTACAACGCCTAAGCGGCGTCTATCGCCGCCCGCATTTCCTGAAGCAGTTGCTTAAGTTCTGCGCCTATCTTATCAGGTTCACTGGCATTTGCCTCTATTCTGGAAACCAGCGTGCTGCCCACGACCACCGCATCAGCGATCCTGGACATGGCAGCCGCCATCTCGGCATTCTTGATGCCAAACCCCACGCCCAGGGGCATGTCCGTCACTGCGCGGATTTCCTGAAGCTTCGCCGCTACCTCGTCCAGCACCAGATTGGCTGATCCCGTGACCCCTTTGAGGGAAACATAGTAGATAAAACCACTGGCAGCCCCGGCAATCATTTCAAGGCGATGACGGTGGCTTGTGGGCGCCGCCAGGTAGATGGCATCCAGGGAGTGGGAACGCAGGGCCTGGATCAGGTCGTGACTCTCCTCCGGGGGTATATCCACGGTCAGCACCCCATCCACGCCCGCATCGGCGGCGCTTCTGGCAAATTCGGCATAGCCCATGACCTCGATGGGATTGAGGTAGCCCATGAGAATCACCGGCGTGCGGTCATTCTGTTCCCGGAACTGTCGCACCATGCCCAGCACGTCATGCAGGGAGACATGATGCTCCAGGGCGCGTTCGCTGGCGCGCTGGATCACCGGCCCATCCGCCATGGGATCGGAGAAAGGCACCCCAAGTTCGATGATGTCCACACCGGCATCCACCATGTCATGCATCAGACCGACGGTCACTCCGGGATGTGGATCTCCCGCGGTGATGAACGGCAGAAGGGCCGTGCGGTTGCGGGCTTTCAGATCGGAAAAGCAGCTGCTGATACGGCTCATATCTGTATCCCCTCGATGGCTGCGACGGTATGCATGTCCTTGTCGCCCCGGCCGGACAGATTCACCAGCACCTTCTGATCCGGGTCCATTTGCGCAGCCAGCTTCAAGGCGTAGGCAACAGCGTGGCTGGATTCCAGCGCGGGGATGATGCCTTCCGTCACAGTCAGCAGATGAAAAGCATCCAGCGCTTCCTTGTCATCCACGGCTACATAATTTGCCCTTCCCACATCCTTGAGCCAGGCATGTTCCGGTCCCACGCCAGGGTAGTCCAGACCCGCCGAGATGGAATGGGTTTCGATGATCTGACCGTCCTTGTCTTCCATCAGATAGGTGCGGTTGCCATGGAGCACGCCGGGCTGCCCGGCGCAAAGCGGGGCGGCATGATGCCCCGTCTCAAGGCCATCGCCTGCAGCTTCCACACCGTAGATAGCCACCTGTTCGTCTTCCAGGAAGGGATGAAACAGTCCGATGGCATTGGAGCCGCCACCCACACAGGCGACCAGGGCATCGGGCAGGCTGCCGGTCATTTCCTGAATCTGCTGGCGCGCTTCACGGCCGATGATGGTCTGGAAATCTCTCACCATGGTGGGATACGGGTGCGGTCCTGCCACAGTGCCGATGATGTAGAAAGTGTCATCCACGGTAGCCACCCAGTCGCGCATGGCTTCATTCAAGGCATCCTTGAGGGTTTTCGAGCCGGAGGAAACCGAGCGTACTTCGGCGCCGAGCAGGCGCATACGATAGACATTGGCTTCCTGGCGGGCCACATCCACCTCACCCATATAGACCACGCATTCAAGACCCAGGCGCGCAGCCACCGTGGCAGTGGCCACGCCATGCTGCCCTGCCCCGGTCTCGGCGATGATGCGGGTCTTGCCCATGCGCTTGGCAAGCAGGGCTTGGCCGATGGTGTTGTTCACCTTGTGGGCGCCGGTGTGATTGAGGTCTTCGCGCTTGAGATAGATCTGTGCACCGCCGTTTTCCCGGCTCAGACGCTTGGCATGATAGATCGGCGATGGACGGCCCAC
>DRLF01000224.1 GCA_011051425.1 Thiolapillus brandeum
TGCCCACCTCCCATGCCAACGTGCGCTTCTTCATCGCGGAAAAACCCGGCGAGGATCCGGTGTGGGGGTTTGGCGGCGGCTATGATCTCACCCCTTATTACGGCTTCGAGGAAGACGCTGTTCACTGGCACCGCACGGCAAAGGCCGCCTGCGAACCCTTTGGCCCGGATATCTATCCCCGCTACAAGCAATGGTGTGATGAATACTTCTTCCTGAAGCACCGTAACGAACCCCGGGGTATCGGCGGCCTGTTCTTCGACGACCTGAATCAGTGGGGGTTCGAACGAAGCTTCGCCTTCATGCAGTCTGTGGGTGACAGCTACCTGGATGCCTACCTGCCCATCGTGGAAAAACGCAAAGATACGCCTTTTGGTGAAAGAGAAAGGAACTTCCAGCTCTACCGCCGCGGCCGCTACGTGGAATTCAATCTGGTCTACGACCGGGGCACCCTGTTCGGCCTGCAGTCCGGCGGGCGCACTGAATCCATTCTCATGTCCCTGCCCCCCCTGGTCAGCTGGCGCTATGACTGGCAGCCCGAGCCAGGCACAGCCGAGGCGGTGTTGTATGAGGTATTTTTAAAGCCCAGGGACTGGATCTGAAGAGCTCATGGGGAAGTTCGACCCCCTGCGGTTCTTGTGGGTCGGATTTCAATCCGACCCTTCGTCCGTTGGGCTGAAGCCCAACCTACGGTTCAGGGGATGGGTTGCAAGACAAAACGCCAGGGTCTTTCCCGGTCTTTCAGGCTGGCGTAGCCGATACCTACCCGTGGTCCGGCGAGAACAGCTTTTTCATCCACCTTCGGCCCATCTTCCAGCCACAGCTGATCTCCATCCACTGCCATTTCATTGAGTGACCTGTCGATGGCCAGAGCCTGACACAGCTTGCCGGGGCCGTTGCAGAGATGTTTGTCAGTCACGCCGCCACGCAGATCCCGCATGAGCTCCAGCCCCCGAAAGGGCTGCAGGGCGCGTATGAGGACGGCCTGCGGATGCCCTTCATTCCCGGTGACGATGTTGAGCATGTGATACATGCCATAAATGAGATAGACGTAGTAATGCCCGGCCAGGCCATACATGACCTGGGTGCGGGCGGTGCAGCCCTTCGAGGCATGACAGGCGGTGTCTTCCTCACCCAGGTAGGCTTCGGTCTCGATGATCAGCCCCGCCAGGGTATCGCCTCGGTAGCTGCGCAGCAGGCGCTTCCCCAGCAGATCCCGGGCAACGGTGACGGCATCCCGGCGAAAAAAATTCTGCCCCAGGCGGCTCATGCGTCCACGACCACCTGCCCCTCGATAACCCAGGCGGAGATGGATTCCAGGCTGTCCCCGGCACAGGGACCGCGCACGCAGTAGCCGTCCTCGGGACGGAACAGCGCACCGTGAGTGGCGCATTGCAGGAAGGCACCACCCAGGTCGAAGAACCGGTCCGGCTGCCATTCCAGGTTGATGCCTGTATGGGGGCAGCGGTTGCGGTAGACGAAAACCAAGTCTCCCTCACGCACGACGATGAGAGAAAGCTCCCTGCCATCATCGAGAACCAGAGTGTAACCCCTGGCATCTTTGTCTTTCAGGTCCGCCAAATTGCAGATCGCCCGTGCGTTCATATCACCAGCCCCGCCCGGGTGCATTTGACTGCGGCCAGGCGCACCGCATGATGCAGGCTTTCTTCGGGGGAAGATTTTCGCAGCAGGGCATCGATGATGCCGGCATTGAACACGTCGCCCGCCCCCAGGCTGTCTGCCACAGCAACCTCTGGTGCCGGCGCATGCATGATTTCGCCAGCGGGTATCCTGCACCAGGCGCCGGCGGCGCCCCAGGCGAGAAATACGGGCTGACGCCAGTTTCGGGAAGCCAGAAATTTCCCGGCATTCTGAAAGCCTTTCTGGCGCACGTAGGCTCGGGAGAACAGCAGCACATCGGGCAGATCGAACAGGTTCTCTATGCCCTCCCGGGGCTTTTCCACTTCGAGGGAACAGGGAATACCTGCCTGACGCGCTTTCTCCAGCATGCTGCCGAGTTCCCCGATGTTGCGCCCCTCGAAATGCAGCCAGTCATAGCGGCTGAGGTCCAGCGCATCGAAAGCATCGAAATCATATTCGGGCAGATCCCGGTAATGCACGATGGTGCGGCTGCCGGTATCCGCGCTGAGAGAAATATAGGAGGTGGGGAGTTTTCCGGATACGGGACGCTGCACGGCAGTAACATCCACCCGGTACCTGTCGAGATCATCCAGAACGACCTGTGAATCCGGCTCCCGGGGCAACACCCCGGCCCAGCTGCAGTGGTGCCCCAGCTGACTGAGGATCACCAGGGTGTTGGTTGCATTGCCGCCACGCACCCGGCTTTGCGCCTGCGCGCGCACTTCTTCGTCTTCCCGGGGATAGGACGCCAGTGTATTGACAATATCCAGGGTGGCGATACCCACCGCCAGTATGCTCGACATGAAGAGACTGCCTGCGCAGGGTTGGGCTCAGCCGCTGGCGCTGTTCAGGAGCAGGGAGATGAGTTCGCCCTTGTCGTTGAACAGCGCAAAGATTTCCAGTGCCAGCAACATGGCCATGCCGCCAAGCAACGCTCCGGTGAACATGCCTTTGACGAACGGACCCCGCGTTACCGCATCTATCCCCAGCACACCTTGCCGGCGATGCATACGTTCGTCACGCAAATCCGTAACCTTGGAGTTCTCCACCCCTTCCTGCATGGAGTAGAGCGTATTTTCCAGCTGCTTGCGCGCGTTTTCCGCTTCCTGCCTCAGGTATTCCGACTCTTCAGCTTCCACCTGTGCCTTGTCCAGCTCACGGCGCAGGCGGTCCACTTCGGTGTTGGCATCTTCGAGCTGATCCTCCAGATCCTGCTGCGCCGATTCCATGGCTTTCAGGCCTTTCTCCCGCTCTTTGATGGACTCGAGATATTCGTCGAGCTCCTGGCGGGCGGACTCCTGGGAAACTGCGTCCAGGTCAACCTCGTTCAGTTCACTGTGCTGTTCAGTATGGCTGCTCTTCACTTGATATTCCGCCTCAGCGGCCTCCCAGCAATGCCTTTTTCAGTTTTCCCGTGACCGGCTCCTTTCCCAGCCAGACGCTCAACAGGGCACGCGCGAAATCCGCGCCCGGGACAACCCCCTTCTGTTCACCCCTGATAGTGACGGAAACACCCTTTCCGGGCAGATAGGTGAGCACCGCTTCATCTCCCTTGTGCAGCGTGGGGAACATGGCCTTGAACTGCTCCAGCCTTTCCCTGAGAGCGGACAGGCCGGCTGACGGAACATTCTCCTCGAAACCTTCCTCCCAGCCATCATCCAGCTTTTTCTTGTCCACCTCGGAATACAGGAAACTCATGGTCATACGCCAGGGCTGATCCGCCTGCAGAATCCTGGCGGCATCTGACATTCTGGCAGGCAGATAAAGCGCTGCCACATAGATATCGAAGAAGAATTTCTCCCGTATGCCGGCGCCGTTGAGCACCAGGTTCCTGCCTTCCACCGTGACCTGCTCCGGCAGATCGACGCCTTCCAGCGTCTTTGCCGCCACCAGGGCGGGCAGCAATCCAATCAACAACATACTCAGCCAGCGCATAAATTTTCCGGTTTTTGTTACCAATAGCGGTATTTATGCACCACTTTCGTCGCAAATTCAACCAAATAAGTGCATTTTGGGATCAGGACGGCACTGCTGGAGCAGCACCCTGTCTTTACTGCAGGGCTACATCTGTAAAAAGCAGGCACCACGCTTCAGGTTTCCAGCCAGAAAGTCACCGGACCGTCATTGACCAGGGACACCTGCATGTCGGCACCAAAACGCCCGCTCGCCACGGGCGCATGAGCTTGCTCTGCCTGCTGCAGAAAATGCTGAAACAGCCGTTTTCCTTCTTCCGGCGCAGCAGCGGTGGAAAATCCCGGGCGCGTGCCTTTGCGGGTATCTGCAGGCAGCGTGAACTGGGGAACCAGCAGCAGCCCGCCCCGGATATCCCGCAGGCTGCGGTTCATTTTACCGTCATCATCGGGAAATACGCGGTAGCCCAGCAGGCGTTCCAGCAACCTGTCTGCTCGCTGTTCACTGTCATCACGCTGCACGCCGATGAGCACGAGTAACCCTCTGCCGATTTCCCCAATGATCTCACCATCGACTTCCACGGAAGCCCGGGTGACGCGCTGCAGCAGACCGATCATGACAACAGGTCGGCAAAGCGGTCCGTGGCCTCCACCAGCGCCGCCCGGGTAGCGGGTTCTGCTGCAGAATGACCGGCATCGGCAATGATCTGCAGGTCGCTGCCGTGCCAGCGCCGATGCAGCTCCCAGGCGCTTTCCAGAGGACAGATGACGTCATAACGCCCGTGCACAATAACGCCGGGAATACCCGCCAGCTTGTGTGCATCCTCCAGCAGCTGATTGGGAAGGAGGAAGGCATTGTTGATGAAATAATGACACTCGATGCGCGCCATGGACAAAGCGACATGAGGCTGGGCGAAATGCTGCTCCACCGCCTCGTCATGGAGGAGAGTGGCGGTGCGGCCCTCCCACACGGACCAGGCCTTGGCCGCCGCCATACGCCGCAACTCGTCTTCGCCTGTCAGCAGCCTGTGATAGGCAGCAACCATGTTTTCACGCTGCTCCGGAGGCACCGGCGCGATGAAATCCTGCCAGAAATCCGGAAACAGGCGGCTGGCGCCTTCCTGATAGAACCACTGGATCTCTTTCGGGCGACACAGGAAGATGCCTCTCAGTATCAGCCCGCTGACCCGCTCGGGATAGGTCTGGGCGTAAGCTAGCGCCAGGGTGGAGCCCCAGGAACCGCCGAACAGCAGCCATTTCTCCAGCCCCAGCTCCTTGCGCAGCTTCTCCATGTCTTCCACCAGATGCCAGGTGGTGTTCTCCCGCAGGCTGGCATGGGGCGTGGAATGGCCGCTGCCACGCTGATCGAACAGTATGATGTGGTAACGTTCGGGGTCGAAGAAACGCCGGTGATAGGGCTCACAGCCTGCGCCGGGCCCGCCGTGCAGGAACAGCACGGGAATACCGCTGCGGCGACCGCATTCCTCTACATAGAGACTGTGTACATCATCAGCCTGCAGCCGCCAGTGATGGAAAGGCTCGATATCCGGATAGAGATCTTTCAACGGCGGCCACCGAGCAGGGAGCCGAGAATGCCACGCACGATACTGCGCCCCAGGGAACTGCTCATGGAGCGCGCCATACTCTTGGCCGCCGCCTCCCAGACGCTCTGCCGGTTGGAGCGGCGCACCGGTGTCTTCGCCTTTTTCGCCGCCTTTTCCTGCTCGATGCGGGCTTTTTCGGCTGCCGCCACCCGGGCTTCTTCCCGGGCGCGCATCTTCAGCATTTCATAGGCGGATTCACGGTCTACCGTCTGCTCGTAGCGGCCCTTGATAGGCGAGCGTGAGCGGATCTCCTTGCGCTCTTCAGGCGTCAGGGGACCAATACGCGAACCGGGAGGACGGATCAGGATCTGTTCCACCGGCGTGGGCGCACCCCTGCCGTTGAGAACGGACACCAGGGCTTCACCCGTACCCAGCTGGGTGATGGCCTTGACCGTATCCACCCCGGGATTCTCGCGAAAGGTCTCCGCCACCAGGCGCACGGCCTTCTTGTCCTTGGGCGTAAAGGCCCGCAGGGCATGCTGGATCTTTGTACCCAGCTGGCCGAGGATCTCGGAAGGAATATCCAGGGGACTCTGGGTGATGAAATACACGCCCACACCCTTGGAACGGATCAGGCGCACCACCTGCTCGATCTTGTCGACCAGCGCCCTGGGCGCACCATCGAACAGCAGATGCGCCTCGTCGAAGAAAAGCACCATCACCGGTTTTTCCGGGTTGCCCACCTCCGGCAGTTGCTCGAACAGTTCCGCCAGCAGCCAGATCAGAAAAGTGGCATACACCCGGGGGGACTGGTGAATCAGCTTGGTCACATCCATGATGCTGACCACGCCCTTGCCGGAGAAATCCGTGATCATCAGGTCTTCCAGACGCAGGGCCGGTTCGCCGAACAGGTGTTCCGCCCCCTGTTCCTCGAGAATCAGCAGCCGCCGCTGTATGGCGCCCACACTGGCGGTGGAGATATTGCCGTATTCCGCCGACAGTTCCTTGCGATGCTCCGCCATCCAGTTGAGCATGCTGCGCAGATCCTTCAGATCCAGCAACAGCAGGCCGTTGTCATCGGCGATACTGAAAGCCGCATACAGCACACCCATCTGTGTTTCGTTGAGTTCGAGCAGACTGGACAGCAGCAGGGGTCCCACATCGGAAATGGTGGTGCGAACAGGCTGGCCCAGCTTGCCGAACATGTCCCAGAAGATCACGGGATTGGGGTGCAGGCTGAAGTCTTCGATGCCGATGGTCTGTACCCGTTCGTCTATCTTGGGATGGGGCTTGCCGGGCTTGGCCATGCCGGACAGGTCGCCCTTGACGTCGGCCATGAACACCGGCACACCGATATCGGAGAAGCCTTCTGCCAGTATCTGCAGAGTCACCGTCTTGCCGGTACCCGTCGCGCCTGCGACCATGCCGTGACGGTTGGCCTTGTCGGCACGGAAAAATACTTTCTTGCGGCCATTGCCGCCGATCAGAAATTCAATACTCATAAGCTTCTTGCCCTGAAGGTGTCACAGTCTTCGAGTCTGCCTGTCTCTACGCCTTTGCGGAACCAGCGCTGACGCTGTGCCGAAGTCCCGTGGGTAAAGCCGTCCGGTCGCACACTGCCCGTTGCCTGGCGCTGCAGCTTGTCGTCACCGATGGCGCTGGCGGCATTGAGCGCTTCATCCAGATCACCACTTTCCAGAAACTTTTTCGCCTTTTGCGTGTGGTTTACCCAGACACCCGCAAAACAGTCCGCCTGCAGTTCCAGACGGACTGCGGCGGAATCAGCTCCCTTGCTGCCCCGAGGTACTTTTTTCGTATACCCGAGCAGGTTCTGCACATGATGCCCCACTTCATGCGCTACCACATAGGCCTGCGCCAGATCACCCGGCGCCTTGAAACGCCGCTTCAGCTCATCATAAAAGGCCAGGTCGATATAGACTTTGTGATCACCCGGGCAGTAGAACGGCCCCATGGCCGTCTGTGCGATACCGCAGGCCGACTGCACACCACCGCTGAAGATCACCAGCTTGGGTTCTTCGTAGCGCTTGCCGTATTTCTGAAACTCCTGATTCCAGACGTCTTCCGTATCGGCAAGCACCACCTTGATAAATTCGACTTTTTCCTGCTCCTGCGGCGTAGGCTTGTAATCAACCTTCTGTTCTGTCACCTGCCCGCCGCCAAGCTTGCTGCCGACATCCATTACCAGCCGGGGATCCACCCCAAAATACATGGCAACCAGCGCCAGTATAATGGTGCCGATCCCGATACCTCCAGCCCTGCCAACGCGCATTCCCCTGCGGTCTTCCACATTCGTGCTTCGACGACGCCCCCGCCATTTCATGATCTGCTCCCTTTCTTTGATGACTATCCTGGCAAGAATAGAGGGAATGAACAGGGTATGGCAAGTCCATCACAAGAAAAACAGGGTTCCGGCATCTCAATCTTGGCTGGGGTAGTGTCTGATCGGAAAAACGCCGTAAATACATCCCTATAGGCTCCGCGTCGGCATCCCTGCCTCCGAGGTTTTCCGATCAGACACCACCCCCTTGTCAATAACTTAGGAACTTAGATGACGTGGTCCTGCAAGAAACATCCTTGGCTGCGATCCCTTGCCAGGTATTGCTATAATGTCGGGTTAATGATGATTAACAGTTTTCGCGAGAAACGCCATACATCCTTGTAACGAGGAAGAACACGCCAATGCCGCCGTGAAGGTGCATTACCGCGGCAGCAGGTTCTATATCGATGATTCGGATCTGGAGTCCAAGTCCACCTTCAGCTTGCCGGGGCAACTGTTCGCCCTGCAGTCCGGCGAGCTCAAGAGTTCTGCCCCGGTGCTGACCCTGCCCGTGGGCAACTGACAGGAACAGCCCATTTGAAAACGCCAAGCCGCACCGACATCCGCCATGAATGCGGCGACACTTACTACAACCGTGGCGCATCTTACCAACGCCATGGCGCCGTGCTGGAATTGCAGATCAAGCGGGAAGCCGCCAACGAAGTCTTTTTCGAGGCCAGCACCCGGGGCTCCAGCACTCAGCCTTACCAGCAGGAAGTGCATCTCCAATACCATGGCAAACACTGCAGGGTGGAAGGCTTTTGCAGCTGCCCCGTGTACTACAACTGCAAGCACGTGGTTGCCGCCTGCCTGGAATTCATCGAGAAAAAGCGCCAGCAACCCGTGGCGGGTGAAGGCCTGTCACAATGGTTGCGGAACCTGGAAAACAGCGCACCCAAATCAAACCCGAATGCCCATGAGGAAATGGGTGAATTTCTGGCCTTTGTCCTGGTTCCAGGCACTCAACCTCTGGAATATGACGTGGAATTCAAGGTGGTGCGCCGTCTCAAGAACGGCCTGTTGGGCAAATCCCGGACACCCCAAACCCATACTCTGATCCACGCCTACAACAAACCCCGCTATATAAAAGCCGGCGACGAAGAAATCATCGAACTGATCCGTATCAGCCAGGGCAACGCCTGGAATCATTTCCCCCTGCGCGGCCCGGCAGGTGCCCTGGCGCTGGAAAAAATGGTTCGTGCCGGCCGCTGTTTTCTGCTCGAACTCGATGATGAATGTCATGCGCAATGGGACGACCACAAGCGCCAGATGCAGCTGAAATGGCAACCTCATCCTTCCGGGGCGCTGGAACTGAAGGTGGGCGTGGAAGATGGCGGCCGGATCGCTCTGATGGATCCTGTCAGCTTCATCGACACCGACAGCAATACGGTCGGACGCCTGGAAACCGGCAACTTCAACCTGGCACAGATCCGGCAGCTGATGAGAGCACCCCTACTGGGAGAAACAGAAGCACGCCAACTCAGCCGTGAGCTGCTGCTCGAACATCCCGGCCTGGCCCTACCGCCGCCGGTTGAACTGCCCGTCACCCGTGTCGAAAATGCAATCCCGACGCCACAACTGATCTTGCATAAAGGAGATACGCCTTACGGCATCACCCAGTTGGCGGAACTGCGTTTCGACTACGACGGGCACGGCATCCTGCCTATCCCTGTGGCGGAAACCAGCGTCAGTGACAATGAGCAACAGCTGATTCAGATACATCGGGACCTGGAAGCCGAAAGCAAAGCTGCGGACACGCTGGAGTCACTGGGCTTCCGGTTTCTGATTTTGGACGACAACCGCCTGGCAGCCTTCGTGGCAGCCGATTCTCTGGTGGAAGCCGCGGGACTATGGAAAACCTTTCTGGATGAGGCCCTGCCTGAACTGGAGGAACAGGGCTGGCAGATTCTCGTGGACGAATCCTTC
>DRLF01000225.1 GCA_011051425.1 Thiolapillus brandeum
CATCCAGTTCATCCGTCCCCTGGACGACGGGCGCCTGCTCGGTTGGGTGACCCGCCGGGGCACGGTGGATCCCGGGCCGGTGACGCTGTATGTATCCAGCGATGGTGGCGTCAGCTGGTCGGTTTACGCGACCGCGCCCACGCCGACTGCCTGCGTGGGTATCGATCACCCTTATGTCGTGGTGGACGATATCGTTTATCTGGGCAGTGGACATGGTACCGGGCAGTCGGTACGGGACAGCCTGTTCATACAGGCCACCTGCAACCGGATCAATACCGATAACGCCGGACAGATTTTCTACGGTTTTGAAGAACTCAGCCGCAATGCCTTTGCCACTGCCGACAGCGGCGCGACCTGGAAAGAGGTGCTCGATCCACCACACCGGAACGGGCGGGTGATCTTTGCCGGTGACAATGGCGTGGTGCCGGGTTTGCAGGGGCCCTGAACATATGGAAGAGCAGAAAATAGCAGGAGAGAAACGATGAACAGAAGCAAAAGGAGCAAGGTAGTGACTGCCCCTTGGGTAATATGCTGATAACCTGAGCATTTCTTGCAGCAATAAAAGGACAAGCAGCTCAAGAATCACTTTGTTCCTATGGCGGCGATGTGCTTTCAAGGGCCTTTTTGTCGGATAGTCGTGGAAACCCTGGGACGAATTCCTCGTTCCGGTGCTAGAATAATCGCCCCATGGAACCCCGCTTCGTACACCTTCACCTGCATACCGAGTATTCCATGGTGGATAGCGTGGTGCGGATCAAGTCCCTGGTGGCTGCCCTTGCTGATCAGGGCATGCCGGCCGTGGCGGTCACCGACCAGTTCAACCTGTTTTCCCTGGTCAAGTTCTACCGTGCCACCACGGGCGCGGGCATCAAGCCCCTGTTCGGCGTGGATCTGCGGTTGCTCAATCCCGAGCAGGTCAATCAGCCGGACCGCCTGCTGCTGCTGGCACAGAATGAAACCGGGTATCGTAACCTGCGCGAACTGGTCTCCCGTGGTTATCAGCAAGGCCAGCACCTGGGCAAACCCACCCTGGCCAGGGAATGGCTGGATGAGGAGAGCTGCCAGGGTCTCATCGCCTTGTCCGGTGGCAGGGACGGCGACGTGGGCCGTGCTCTGCTGGCGGGCAACGATTCCCTGGCCAATGAGTTGCTGGATCACTGGCTGGAACTGTTCGGTGACCGCTATTATCTGCAACTGGTGCGTACAGGACGTCCCAACGAAGAGGATTGCCTGCATGCCAGCGTAGACCTGGCGCAGCGACGTAACGTTCCCGTGGTTGCCACCAACGAAGTGTGCTTTCTCAAACCGGAAGACCATGCTGCCCACGAGGTGCGGGTGTGCATCAATCAGGGGCGGACCCTCGATGATCCCCGCCGCCCCAGGGACTATTCGCCAGAACAGTATTTGCGCACAGAAGACGAAATGGTGGCGCTGTTTTCCGACATTCCCGAGGCGCTGGAGAACAGCGTTGAGATTGCCCGGCGCTGCAACATCGGCATGACTTTCGGCAAGGACTACCTGCCGGACTTTCCCGTGCCGGAAGGCCTGACCATGGACGAGTTTTTCCGTCAGCTCTCACAGAAAGGGTTAGAGGAGCGCCTGAACAAGGTTCTCGATCCGGCGGCTACGGATTTTTCCGAGAAGCGCAAGCCCTACGATGAGCGCCTGGAAATCGAGCTGGAAGTGATCATTGGCATGGGGTTCCCCGGTTACTTCCTCATCGTGGCCGATTTTATCCAGTGGGCCAAGGACAACGACATTCCCGTGGGGCCGGGCAGGGGTTCCGGTGCAGGTTCCCTGGTGGCCTATGCCCTAAAGATCACGGATCTCGATCCCCTAGAACACGAATTGCTGTTCGAACGCTTCCTCAACCCGGAACGGGTTTCCATGCCGGACTTCGATATCGATTTCTGTATGGACAGGCGTGATGAGGTCATCGACTACGTGGCCGAGAAATATGGCCGGGATGCGGTCTCCCAGATCATCACCTACGGCTCCATGGCGGCAAAAGCCGTGGTGCGGGACGTGGGTCGGGTGTTGGGCCATCCCTATGGTTTCACAGACCGGATCGCCAAGATGGTGCCTTTCGACCTGGGCATCACCCTGACCAAAGCCCTGGAGGAAAGTGAGGAACTGAAACAGGCCTACCAGGATGACGAAGAAGTCACGCAGCTCATCGACATGGCCCTGCAGCTCGAAGGCCTGACACGTAACGCGGGCAAGCACGCCGGCGGCGTGGTGATCGCGCCGGGCAAGCTCACGGATTTCACCGCCCTGTATTGCGAGGCGGATGGCAGCAACCTGGTCACCCAGTTCGACAAGAACGACGTGGAAGCCGTGGGCCTGGTGAAGTTCGACTTCCTGGGGCTGCGCACCCTGACTATCATCGACTGGGCGCTGAAGACCATCAACGGCCAGCGCAAACTGGCCGGGCTGCAACCGGTGGACATCAATGCCATTCCCATGGATGACCCCGATTCCTTCGCCCTGCTCAAGTCGGCATCGACCACGGCGGTGTTCCAGCTCGAATCCCACGGGATGAAGGAACTCATCCGCAAGCTGCAGCCGGATTGCTTCGATGAAATCACCGCGCTGGTGGCCCTCTACCGTCCCGGCCCCCTGGGTACCGGCATGGTGGATGATTTCATTGCCTGCAAGCATGGCCATCAGGAAGCCAAGTACCTGCACCCCAGCCTGGAGCCCATTCTCAAGCCGACCTACGGTGTGATCCTCTACCAGGAGCAGGTCATGCAGATCGCCCAGGTGCTGGCGGGCTATTCCCTGGGTGGCGCCGACCTGCTGCGCCGGGCCATGGGCAAGAAAAAGCCGGAAGAAATGGAAAAACAGGGTGAGATATTCCGCAAGGGCGCGGTGGAGCGGGGCGTGGATGAAGCGCTGGCGACGCAGATATTCGATCTCATGGCCCATTTCGCCGGATACGGCTTCAACAAGTCCCATTCGGCCGCCTACGCGCTGGTTTCCTACCAGACCCTGTGGCTCAAGGCCCATTACCCGGCCGCCTTCATGGCGGCGGTGCTTTCGGCGGACATGGATAATACGGACAAGGTCGTGCACCTCATCGAGGAATGCCGGGAGATGAAGCTGGATGTGCTGCCGCCCCAGGTGAACCGTTCGCAGTACCAGTTTACGGTAGGCAACGATGACCAGGTCATCTATGGTCTGGGGGCCATTAAAGGCGTCGGGGAATCGGCCATCGAAGGCATCATCGAGGCGCGCGCCGAAGGTGGTTCTTTTCAGGATCTGTTCGACTTCTGCCGCCGTATCGACCTGCGAAAATGCAACCGGCGGGTGCTGGAGTCTCTGATTCGTGCAGGCGCACTGGATGAGATGGGCTGCAACCGCGCCACGCTCATGATGCAACTGCCCCTGGCGCTGAAGATGGCTGAACAACACCATGCACTGCAGGCCGCCGGCCAGAGTGACCTGTTCGGCCTGAGTGAACCCGAGGCACCACCGGCCATGGGCATCATTCCCGACGACGTGGACGACTGGAGTGATGAGCAGCGCCTGCGTGGCGAGAAGGAGACGCTTGGTCTGTTTCTTACCGGACACCCCATTGATTTCTATGAGCCGGAGCTGAAGGGACTGGTCAGCCGCATCGGCAGCCTGTCCCTGGACGACAGCCAGAAAGGCTACGGCCGGGGCAAGGATGTCACGGTTGCAGGCTTGGTGATGGCGGTGAACAAACGCGCCACCCAGCGGGGAATGATGGCCAGCGTATTGCTGGATGACAAGACCGGCCGCATCGAACTGACCCTGTTCAACGAAGCCTTCGAGTGCTGCAAGGACCTGCTCATCGTCGACAAGGTGCTGGTGGTACAGGGCAAACTGGTACATGACGAATACCGTGGCGGTCTGGGGCTGCGTGCCGAGGAAGTGAGCAGCTACGAGGCTTTCCGCGAACAGCGACTGGCAGCGATGGATCTGATGGTCGACGAGCAGTTTATACGCAGCCAGAAGTGGACTGCGGTGGATCTGCGCAACCGCTTGCGGGAATTGCTGGAAGATTTCCGGGGCGGCAGCGTTCCCCTGTGCATCCGTTACCGGCGGCAGGATGCCACAGCCCTGATACGGCTGGGTGATGCCTGGAGTGTGACACCTTCCGATGAATTGCTGTGCCGCCTGCGGCAGCTGTTCGGGGAAAATGGTGTGGCGCTGCATTTTGCCGGGAAAACGGTTAATGATTCCGTGGCAATTGGGGTATGATAGACGTCATCTGCAACCTGTGAGCTGCCTCTATGGATCTCAACTTTCTCGAATTCGAACAACCGATTGCCGAGCTTGAAGCCAAGATCGGTGAACTGCGCCTGCTGGGTGATGACGCAGAGATCAATATCCAGGAAGAAATCGAACGTCTGGAAGAAAAGAGCCGCAAGCTCACAGAATCCCTTTTTTCGGCATTGAATCCCTGGCAGATATCCCAACTGGCGCGGCATCCGCTGCGTCCTTATACCCTCGACTATATCGAGCGCATCGTCGATGATTTTGAAGGCTTGCATGGCGACCGCTCTTTTGCCGATGACCAGTCCATTGTTTCCGGCATCGGGCGCATCGACGATCGTCCGGTCATGATCATCGGCCATCAGAAGGGCCGGGATACCAAGGAGAAACTCAAACGCAACTTTGGTATGCCGCGACCGGAAGGTTATCGCAAAGCGCTGCGCATGATGGAGACGGCAGAGCGCTTCAAGCTGCCTATCCTCACTTTCATCGATACCCCCGGCGCCTATCCCGGTATCGATGCCGAAGAGCGGGGACAGAGTGAAGCCATCGCCAGAAACCTGCGGGAAATGGCGGGGCTGCGCACGCCCATCATCGCCACCGTGATCGGTGAAGGCGGTTCCGGAGGCGCTCTCGCCATCGGTGTGGCGAAGTGGCGAGGTCAGGGTGTCATCAATCCCTTTGCGGAGTCGGGCGGGCTAGTCGATCTTCATGACTATCCGCTCTTGCGG
>DRLF01000226.1 GCA_011051425.1 Thiolapillus brandeum
AGCCTGAGTTTCATGAATCTGTGTGGTTATGAGGTTGGGCTGGATCGCCCGTTCTTTCTCATCGCAGGCACCTGTGTGGTCGAGAGTCTGCAGTCTGCGCTGGATACCGCGGCAGCCCTGAAAGAAATCACGGCAACGCTGGATATTCCTCTCATCTACAAGTCATCCTTCGACAAGGCCAACCGTTCTTCCCATGAAAGCTACCGTGGTCCAGGCATCGAAGAAGGCCTGAAGGTACTGGAGCAGGTGAAGAAAGATCTGAACCTTCCGGTACTCACGGATGTCCATGAAGACACCCCGCTGGATGAAGTGGCGGCCGTGGCAGATGTGTTGCAGACCCCGGCTTTTCTGTGCCGGCAGACGAATTTCATTCAGCGCGTGGCTGCCCAGGGAAAACCCGTGAACATCAAGAAAGGGCAGTTCCTTGCGCCCTGGGACATGACAAACGTGGTGGAGAAGGCGCGCGCCACCGGCAATACGCAGATCATGGTCTGCGAACGTGGTGTTTCCTTCGGTTACAACACCCTGATATCAGATATGCGGGGGCTGGCAGTGATGCGTGAAACCGGCTGCCCGGTGGTGTTCGACGCCACCCATTCCGTGCAGCAGCCCGGTGGGCTGGGGAAATCCTCCGGCGGTCAACGCGAGCATGTGCCTGTGCTGGCGCGGGCGGCAGTGGCAGCTGGCGTATCCGGTCTGTTCATGGAGACCCATGAAAACCCGGAGAAGGCGTTGAGCGACGGCCCGAACTCCTGGCCGCTTGGGCGCATGGAAGAATTACTGCAAACGCTGCTGGAGCTCGATGCCGTGGTGAAACAGCGTGGTTTCATCGAACAGGGACTGAGCTGACCGGCCAGACTTTCGCATTCATACAAATTTGCTAACAAAAATTCGGAGACGACGAGATGTCGGAAATAATCAGTGTAAGAGCCCGGGAGATCCTGGATTCCCGGGGCAACCCCACCATCGAGGCAGACGTCTACACCGCTGATGGCGCCATGGGGCGTGCAGTAGCGCCATCAGGCGCTTCCACCGGTTCCCGAGAGGCGCTGGAACTGCGCGACGGCGATGCCCAGCGTTATGGCGGCAAGGGAGTGCTCAAGGCAGTAAGCAATGTGAACAGTATTCTCCGGGATGCCGTCAGCGGTATGGACGTGGCCGATCAGGCAGCCCTGGACCAGCGTATGATCGAACTTGACGGCACGGAGAACAAGTCGAATTTGGGCGCCAATGCCATCCTGTCGGTCTCCCTGGCAGCAGCCCATGCGGCGGCACAGGAAAACGAACAACCCCTGTATGAATACCTGGGCGGTGAAGAAATGCGCCTGCCCGTACCCATGATGAACATCATCAACGGTGGCGCCCATGCCGACAACAGCGTGGATCTGCAGGAATTCATGATCCTGCCTGTGGGAGCGCCCACCATGCGCGAAGCTGTGCGCTACGGCGCAGAGGTCTTCCATGCCCTGAAGTCGGTTCTGGGCAAGCGTGGTCTGGCTACCACCGTGGGTGATGAGGGTGGCTTCGCTCCCAACCTCAGTTCCAACGAGGAGGCCATCGAGGTCATTCTCGAGGCCATCGGGAAGGCGGGCTACAAGGCAGGAGAAGACATTTACCTGGGGCTGGATGCTGCCAGCTCGGAATTCTACAAGGACGGTAAATACCATCTCGCTTCCGAGAACCGGAGCTTTGATTCAGCAGGGTTTTCGGAATATCTGGCCAACTGGGTGCGCCAGTATCCCATCATCTCCATCGAGGATGGCATGGACGAGAGCGACTGGGAGGGCTGGAAGCTGCACACTGAAATGCTGGGTGACAAGGTTCAGCTCGTGGGTGACGATCTGTTCGTGACCAACACGGCCATCCTGCAGAAAGGCATCGATATGGGGATCACGAATTCAATCCTCATCAAGTTTAACCAGATCGGTACGCTCACCGAGACGCTGCAGGCTATCGCCATGGCGAAGAAGGCTGGCTACACGGCGGTGATCTCACACCGTTCCGGTGAAACCGAAGACACTACCATTGCGGATCTGGCGGTCGCCACCAACACCGGCCAGATAAAGACCGGTTCCCTGTCCCGTTCCGACCGGGTGGCAAAGTACAACCAGCTCATGCGTATCGAAGATCAGTTGGGCGATACCGCAGTATATGCCGGCAGGGGAGCCTTCCCCCTGGCCTGATGATCTGATGCCCTGGTATTTCCGCCTGCTGTTCGTCATTCTGCTGGCCATGTTCGTGGTGCTCCAGTACCGGCTGTGGGTGGGGCAGGGCAGCATGGCAGAGGTCTATCGCCTGCAACAGCAGATCGACCGCCAAAAGCAGCAGCTGGCTGAAATGAAAGAACGCAACGTGCGCCTGCGGGCGGAAGTCCAGAGCCTGAAAACCGGGCTGGAAGCGGTGGAGGCAAGGGCGCGAACCGACCTCGGTATGATCAAGGAAGGAGAAACCTTCTTTCAGGTCATCGAGCCCGAGACCGCCACCAGGCCATGAGCTTCCATGCCGTCGTTCCTGCCGCCGGGATCGGCAGCCGCATGGGTTCTGATACTCCCAAACAGTACCTGCGCCTGCTGGACAGGATGGTGATCGACTGGAGTATCCGGGCGTTACTGAGCCAGCCCGGTATCGAAAGCGTGACCGTTGCCCTGGGGAAGGAAGACAGGTACTGGCCCACTACCCAGAGCGCTGCTGACGCCGGCGTGAAAGCGGTGGCCGGTGGCGCCGAGCGCAGCCATTCGGTACTCAATGCGCTGCAGTCACTGTTGACTCACGCTGATGAGGATGACTGGGTGCTGGTGCATGATGCCGCAAGACCCTGTGTCGGTGCTGCTGACATATCCCGCCTGATGCGGCTGGCGGCTGCCGGAACCGGCGGTCTGCTGGGGGTGCCAGTGCATGACACCATGAAGCGTACCGATGCTGATGGAAATGTCATTGCTACCGTCGAGCGGAACCAGCTCTGGCATGCCCAGACTCCGCAGATGTTTCCCCTGGGTAAACTCCATCAGGCGCTGCGGGATGCGCTGGCTGCCGGGGTGGCGGTTACCGATGAAGCCAGCGCCATGGAGTGGTCCGGTTATCGGCCGCGTATGGTGGAAGGCAGCACCAGCAATATCAAGATCACGCGTCCTGCGGACCTGGAACTGGCCGGGTTTTATCTGGCAGGGTAAGCACTCTGCACACGTTTATGGTGGTCGTGCCGGCTATAGACTGCCGGCTCTCGCTGCGGATTTCACTCAGAACGTCCAGCACTTCAGGCAGATATTCCGGGCTGTTGCGCTGATACTGATGGGCCGCTCCAGGCATATCCGGCGCATCGGTTTCCAGTACTAGATGCTCAAGAGGCAGCTTTGCCGCCAGGGCGCGCAATTTGCTGGAGCGCTCATAGGTCAGCATACCGCCGAACCCCAGACAGAATCCCATGTCCATGTATTGCCTGGCCTGTTGCCAGCTGCCGTTGAAGGCGTGACTGATGCCGGACCTGACAGTGTATTGCTTCAGTAGTTTCAACACCTGCTCGTGGGCCTTGCGGGTGTGCAGGATGACTGGCAGTTCCAGATCCTGTGCCACCTGTAATTGCAGCTCGAACAGTTCCAGCTGGAGATCCTGGTCGAGGTCCGGGCGAAAAAAGTCCAGGCCGATTTCACCGATGGCGACCGGGCGCATCTTTTCCGCCAATGTCCGCAGCTGAGCCACCTGAGCGGTATTGTGTTCGGCGCAAAAGTAGGGGTGCAGGCCCAGTGCGGGGTAGACGTCCGTTTCCCCGGCGGCAAGATCCAGTATCTTTTGCCAGCTGTCCCGGGTGGTGCCGGGGACGACAAATCCCATGACGCCGGCGGCCCGGGCCTTTTCCAGTACCTGTTGCCGGTCCTGGTCGAAGGCCGGCATGTCCAGGTGGCAGTGGCTGTCGATGATTTTTTCATTCATGGAGTATCAGGCTCCCTTCATCACGGATGAAATCCAGAAACGTTCTGGCGACGAGGCTCAGCTTGTGGTCCGAGGCGTGTACCGCAAACCAGTGGCGGCGCAGGGGAAAGCCCTTCACGTCCAGGACGCAGATCTTGCCACTGTCCAGTTCCAGGCGCAGGTTGTGTTCCGACATGACGGATATGCCCAGTCCCGCCATGACGGCCTGTTTGATCGCCTCGATGCTGCCCAGTTCCATATAAGGCTCCAGCACAAGGTTCTTGTCCGTGAACAGCTTGTCCATGGCCAGCCGTGTGCCGGAGCCGGGTTCACGCAGCAGAAAGCGTTCCTGCAGCAGCTGTTTGAGGGGGATGGCGCGTTTTTTAGCCAGCCGGTGACCTGGCGGAGCGATCACCACCAGGTCGTTGTCCAGAAAAGGCGTGGCTTCCACAGCCAGTTCTTCCGGAACCTTGCCCATGATCAGCAGGTCGTCTTCGCCGTCGGACAGGCGCTGCAGCACTTTTTCCCGGTTGGTGACGAACAGGCGTGGCTGCACCTCCGGATAGCGTTGTACAAAAATGCCCAGCAGGTGCGGCATGAAGTATTTGGCGGTAGTGACCACGGCGATGTGCAGTTCACCTTTCATTTCCCCCGTGAGGGAGGAAATCTCGCCGCCCAGCAGCTCCAGGCGGCTGAGAATGTCCCGGGACGCTTCCAGGGTCTTGCGGCCGGCCATGGTCAGCTGCAGTTTTTTACCCCGCTGCTCAAACAGGGGCAGGCCAATATGATTGCTGAGTTTTTTCACCTGCATGGAAACCGTAGGCTGGGTCAGATGCAGGGCCTCGGCGGCGCGTGTATAGCCGCCATGACGGGCCACCGCCACCAGAATCTGCAGCTGGCGCAGGGTGGTTGTGCGGGCGAGGGCGTCGGCAGAAAATCTTGTCATAGAGAATAGTCTATCACGGCTATATAAAATATTGATTTTACCTTATAGGAAGTTGAAGGCAGAATGCACTCACTCGGTAGTTACTGCCGAATGAATTTTAATCAACAGAGGTAAGTACCCATGGATCAATCGAATCGTTACGCTGATCTCAGCCTGAAAGAAGAAGACCTGATTGAAGGCGGCAAGCATATTCTCGTTGCCTACAAAATGAAACCGGTGGATGGTGTTGGCTATCTGGAAGCTGCCGCGCATTTCGCTGCGGAATCTTCGACGGGCACCAACGTGGAAGTTTCCACGACTGACGATTTTACCAAGGGCGTTGACGCACTGGTTTATCACATTGATGAAGCCACGGAAGACATGCGTATCGCCTATCCCATGGAACTTTTCGACCGCAATGTGACCGATGGCCGCATGATGCTGGTTTCCTTTCTTACCCTGGTCATTGGTA
>DRLF01000227.1 GCA_011051425.1 Thiolapillus brandeum
GCCGGCACTTGATTCAAATATTTTATGGCTCAAGTAGTAATAAACGTTGACTGGAAACAGAGTATCTACGGAATAAAAACAATAGCTTGGGCGTATTTCCATGCTAACTAGTATCCCGTCTTCTTTAACTTGAACAGCTTGCCTGTCCGTGGATTGATACGGCATTCCCAGGTTTCCACCACCCGCTTGTTGTTTTTCATTGCCTTGATCTTCAGCATCACCTGTCTTTTGTCATGTTTCAGGTTGTGGACGCTTTCGGAAACAATGCCGATGTATTTGTAACCCTTGGACCGCAGTTTGTCGTTCAGGTGCCTTTCGCACTGCCGTTTGGCTTCCGCATGATTGTTGCTGCTGTTCGCTGACGGAAGAGGTCTGGTCCAACGGTAGCTGGCGCTGTCCATGCGCAGCGGGTTGACGTGTGCCTTGCAGTCATAGGCGATTTTTCCACTGCCCCCAGATACCTTCACCCGTGCTTCACCGGTGACATGGCGCCGGCGTTCTGCCGGTGTGGTGACGCGCTGACCGGTAAATTCCAGGCTGAACTGCTGATGAATGTTACGCTGTGCCTTCTGGCGGATGCGCTCATGGCAGGCGCGCGCGGCTTCACGGTTCCAGTCGGTGCCGCCGTTGCCTGTGTCGTGACCGTCATTGTCCAGCTCGATGCGTGCGCTGCGTACGAAAGCATCTTCACGGTTCATGATGCAGGTGTAATAGAGCTGATGTTTCTTGCCGTTGTTGCGCGCCTTGCCCTTGCCGTTGATTGTGGCTTCATGACGGGCACTGTTGTAGATGTCAGTCTTTCCCCAATCGATCTTGGCGTTGTAACCGATGCGCTTCCTGACTTTTTCCCTGACCTTTCCCTGGCAGTTCTTTACCAGTTCTTTCCTGGGAGCGTCGTAATCATAGGGCGGATAGTATTCGTGGGGAGGTGGATAGTAACCGGGGCGTGGATAATAGCCGTCATTCTTATAGCTTTCACCCTGGTTGTAATACTCATCGACACAGGCTGTCAGCGTGAGGGCAGTCGCTGCAATGGCAGTGATTTTCAGGAAAGGGTGTGGCATGGGAACTCCATTTGTATTGTTGACCGGAGGCTGTGTAGCTAGCGGAAATGCAGGCAGGCATGGCCGGCAATCTGCTCCAGTGTTACCGGGTGTCCGTAGAGCCAGGACAAATTCTCGGCGGTTGCGAGCGTCTTGACCGAACCTGCACGGTGCTCGCCGTTGCCTTTGAGCAATAGTAAATGATCACAGAAACGCATGGCAAGATTGCAGTCGTGCAGCACCATCATCAGCGCACGATCCGTGCTGGTGAAATGTGCTCTCAGCAATCGCAACATGATGATCTGCTGGCCGGGGTCGAGATGATTGCTGGGTTCGTCCAGCAGGGCTATGCGGGGCTGCTGGGCAAGCAGGGTGGCGATTTCCATACGCTGCCGCTCGCCGCCCGACAGGGTTTGCACGTTGCGCTCTTCCAGTCCTTTCAGGCCGGTCTGCACGATGGCTGTTGCAGCCTGTTCCAAATCTTGCGGACTTTCCCATCCCAGGCGGCCAAGATAGGGATGCCGCCCGGCCAGTACGGTTTCGAACAGGGTACCGGGAAAGCCACTGAGTTCTGTCTGGAAGAGCAGACCCCGTTCCCTGGCCAGTTCCCTGGGACTGTAATCTGTGACTGCTTTGCCGCTGTAGCGGATGGTGCCGGTATCCGGGGGGCGCAGTCCGGCCAGGGTATGAAGCAGCGTGGTCTTGCCTGCGCCATTGGGGCCGAGTATGCCCCAGCTGCTGCCCGCGACTATGTGCAGGTCCAGCGCTTCAGTGATGCGGATATTGCCGATGGAAAGCGCAAGTTTCTCGGCTGTCAGGAGTGGCTGGCTCATGATCGCCCACCGTAGCTCTTGTTCAGCAACAGCAGAAAAACAGGTACCCCAAACAGGGCCGTGAGCACCCCTACGGGCAGTTGCATGGGAGCGATCATTGTGCGGGCGGCTGTGTCCGCCAGCATCAGCAGGCTGCCTCCGATGAGTGCAGCGCCGGGCACCAGAATGCGGTGGTCGCTGCCCGCCAGCAGGCGCAGCATGTGCGGAGCGATCAGACCGATGAAGCCGATGGCACCGGCGATGCTGACTGCGGCGGCGGTCAGCAGGGAGGCAAGCACATAAATCATGATATGCAGATGGCGAATCTCCACGCCCAGTGCGGCTGCGCGCTGGCTTCCCAGCAGGGCCAGGTTCAGTGCAGGTGACAGCCACAGTGCGATGACCAAGCCGATGAAAAGGACAACCAGGGGAAGCCCCGGGTGCAGCGCATCACTCAGGTCTCCCATGAGCCAGAAGAGCATACCCGGCAATTGCATGGGCGGGCTGAGGCTGAGCACGAAACTGATCAGGGCTGCCCAGCCTGCCGCCAGCACCACGCCGGTGAGGAGCAGGCGGGAGGTGTTCCAGTTGCCGTGATGGGCCAGGGCGAACAGCAGCAAGGTGCTTGCCAGAGCGCCGCCGAAGGCCATGGGCGCCTGCCAGGCCAGTGGCAGACCCAGTAACATGGCGCCGAGCACGGCGACGGCTGCGCCGCCGCTTACGCCAAGAATATAGGGATCGGCCAGGGGATTGCGCAGCAGTGCCTGCATCAGCACCCCTGCCAGTGCCAGTACACCGCCGACGCCGAAGGCAGAAAGTGTGCGGGGCAGCCGCAGCTCGTGAATGATGCGGTATTGTACGCTGCCATCGTCATGCCAGAACAGTGACCACAAGTCGCTGGCGGGAATCGACACACTGCCAATCATCAGTGAAAGAGTCAGACAAACAGCTGCCAGCAGAACCAGCAGGAACAGCAGTGGCAATGCTTTTCTAAGCGGATGGCGGGGCATGGTGAAGATGCAGCACGGGCCAGCCTCTTTCTTCGGCGGTGGCCGCCAGAGATGTGTCAGGATCCACGGGGATGGGGTGGGTCACTTTTTCGAGCAGGGGCAGGTCGTTGTGGGAATCGCTGTAGAACCAGGAGTTGCCCAGGTTGAGATCGCGGGCCTCCAGCCACTCGTTCAGCCGCTGTACCTTGCCCTCACGGAAACAGGGGATACCTGACACCTTTCCCGTGTAACGGCCTTCCCTGATCTCCGGTTCGGTGGCGATCAGGTTATCGATACCGAAAGCCTGCACGATGGGGGCAGTGACAAAGGCGTTGGTGGCTGTGATGACCAGCATGTCATCGCCACGTTTGCGGTGCATGTCCACCAGCATCCGTGCGTCGCTGGAAATGAGGGGATGGATTTTTTCTTCCATGAATTGCTTATGCAGCTGCTGCAGTTCATCCATATTGTGCTCGCTCAGAGGCTTGAGGGAGAACGCCAGAAACTCGAAGATATCCAGTTTTCCATCCTTGTATTCCTGATAGAAACGTTCGTTCTCCGCAGCGTAGAAGGCAGGGTCAACGAGTCCTTTCTCACTGAGAAATTCCCCCCAGAGATAGTCCGAATCGCCTGCCAGGAGCGTATTGTCCAGGTCGAAGAGCACCAGTGCCATAGTGATTTGCAGTCAAATGATGGATTTGGGCAGCACTATACCGGAAAGTGTTTTCAATGTTCAGGGCTACGCTATGTGTTGCTGGCCGGTTGCGTTAGAATCGGTCTATACCGGCATGGTTACCGGTAACAGAAGGAAAGCAGGAAAAGCGCTGTCAGATGGCCCTCCCGACAGGGATCAAAAGGATAGCAGCGTATTTTCAACACGGAGGAAGTCATGAGCAATGCATTAAACCCTGTCGGCTGGTTCGAAATAGCGGTATCAGACATGGATCGGGCAATCCGCTTCTACAGTGCCGTTTTTGGTTATTCCATGGAAAGACACAAGATGGATGTCATCGACATGGCCTGGTTCCCCATGCACCCTGAAAGCCCTGGCGCCATGGGGGCGCTGGTCTGCAACAGGGAATTCTACCGGCCTTCGGTGGACGGCGCGCTGGTTTACTTCAACGTGCCCAGTGGTGATCTGAGCAACGAACTGGGCAAGGTGGAAAAGGCGGGCGGCAAGGTTCTGGTCCCAAAGACACTCATCAGTGAGCAGTACGGACACATGGCCGTCTGTCTGGATACCGAAGGAAACCGCATCGCGCTGCATTCCATGCAATAGCTGAAAAAGCAGGTTCTTGCTTGCTTTTGAGCTTTTTTGCGGTGAAAAGAGGTGAATTTGGCTTTTTGCAGAGCTGCCGCTGAATCTGCTTGCGGACTTCCGGCAGGATGTGGAAAAATGCAGGTAATGAAAGATTAAAGAATGAGAACAATCCCGTGATAGACAGGGATGGATTTAGACCGAATGTGGGCATCATACTGGTCAACGACAAGAACCGGCTATTCTGGGGGCGTCGTATCGGTCAGGATGCCTGGCAGTTCCCCCAGGGGGGCATACAGGAAGGCGAGTCCCCGGAAGAAGCCATGTACCGTGAGCTGGAGGAGGAGGTGGGCCTCAAGCCGCAGCATGTAAAGATTCTGGGCAGCACCAAACGCTGGTTGCGTTACCGGCTGCCAAAAAAATTCATCCGGCGCAATACACACCCCCTGTGCATCGGACAGAAGCAGCGCTGGTTCCTGCTGCAGGTCGTGTGTGACGAAAGCGGTTTCTGTCTCGACAGTTCCGAAAAGCCGGAATTTGATGACTGGTGCTGGGTGCAATACTGGCATCCCGTCAAAGAGGTCATCTATTTCAAGCGTAAGGTCTACCAGCGTGCGCTGGAGGAACTGGCGCCCCTCATCTTTCCCGATGCCCGCCCGGCGTCCCGCAGTCGCTCCAACTATCTTCGTCAGCAACGCCGCTGATTGTCATCATGGCTCGCTGTCTGCCGGTATGGTTGGCGGGAACAGCTCATCGAGCGGCAGGGAAAGTCCGTTTTCCTGAACGACGCGTGCATGGTGACGCCTGAATTCCCTGGGTGACGAGATACCACAGGCGTGGGCGATCATACCGACCTCGTAGATCATGTTTTTCACGTAGCTTGCAACCCGGGTGGATTTGAGCTCAGGGTCCAGGCCCCGCTGCAGCTTTCTGTCGTGTGTGGTGATGCCCGTGGGACAGGTGTTCTTGTTGCATTGCAGTGCCTGTATGCAGCCCAGAGTGAACATGAAGCCCCTGGCGGAGACTATGAAATCCGCGCCCATGCACAGGGCCCAGGTAACATCCGACGGGTTGATGAGTTTGCCCGAGGCGATGACCCTGATGCGCTCCCGCAGACCGTATTCATTCAGCTTGTCGACCAGCAGTGGCAAGCTTTCCTTCAGCGGCAGGCCCACGGCATCGATCAACGGCATCGGGGATGCGCCGGTGCCGCCTTCGGCACCGTCCAGGGTGATGAAATCCGGGGCATAGGCCATGCCCTTTTCCCGTATCAGGGAAAACAGTTCATCCAGCCAGTGTTTGTGTCCGATGACCGTCTTGAAGCCCACCGGCTTGCCGGTAAGCTTGCGCACATGCAGCAGCATGTTGAGCAGGTCTTCGTCATTGCTGATGTCCGGGTGGCGGTTGGGGCTGATGGAAGCGCAGCCTTCCCGGATACCGCGAATCTCGGCGATTTCCCGGGTGACCTTTTCGGCGGGCAGTATGCCTCCCTTCCCCGGTTTGGCGCCCTGGCTGAGCTTGATTTCGAACATGCGCACCTGCTCGTGGGCGGCGATACTCACCAGCTTGCCGTCATCCATTTCGCCGTCCTGATCCCTGATGCCGTATTTTGCCGTGCCGATCTGGAAGACCAGATCACAGCCACCCTGCAGGTGCCACGGGGCGAGGCCGCCTTCTCCGGTGTTCATCCAGATACCGGCCTTTTTTGCGCCCAAGGAAAGGGCCAGCACAGCGGGCTTGGAAAGTGCGCCATAGCTCATTCCCGAGATATTGAAGAAAGATGAGGCGACATAGGGTATCCGGCATTCCCTGCCGATGGTCACAGGTACCGGCGGCGCGGCGTTTTCCCCCAGGGTGGGGTAGGGGGTGTTGACGAACAGTACGCTGCCGGGTGTGCGGTTGTCTCTGGTCGATCCGAATGCCACGGTGTTGTTGAGATTTTTGGCGGCGCGGTAGATCCAGGTACGCTGTGCCCGGTTGAAAGGCAGTTCTTCCCGGTCCATGGCAAAGAAATACTGGCGGAAGAAACCGCCCAGTTTCTCGAACAGGTAGCGGAAGCGGCCGATGACCGGATAGTTTCGCCGTATAGCCTGCCTGGTCTGGCTGATATCGGCGATGAATGTGATCACAACCCACAGGGCCAGCAGACCGATGAGGAAGATAAAAAGTGCGGACATGATCTCCAGTGCGGTGATCAGCCAGTGACTGCCGGGGGCGGTAGCTATCTGCATGTTGATTCCTGTCAAGGATTGGGAGTCTTCTGTTCCAGGAGACCGGAAAAGTGCTTGGTCTATGTCAAGTTGTGGTACAGAATGTAGCCATCTTCCCATAAATTCGGAATGACCCGATGACAGCAAAAAAAATTACTCTCGATGGCAACCAGGCTGCGGCGCATATCGCGCACAAGACCAATGAAGTCATAGCCATTTACCCCATAACGCCGGCGTCTCCCATGGGTGAGTTTTCTGATGAATGGTCGGCGCAGGGGAAGAAGAACATTTGGGGAGGCATTCCCGAGATCATCGAAATGCAGAGCGAAGGGGGTGCATCAGGCGCCGTGCATGGCGCCGTACAGGCGGGGGCTTTGACCACCACTTTCACCGCCTCCCAGGGATTGCTGCTGATGATCCCCAATATGTACAAGATCGCCGGTGAACTCTCGCCGGTGGTCATCCATGTGGCGGCCCGTTCCCTGGCGGCTCAAGCGCTGTCCATTTTCGGTGACCATTCCGATGTCATGGCGACCCGTGCGACCGGTTTTGCCATGCTGGCGTCCGGATCTGTGCAGGAAGCCATGGACATGGCCCTTATCTCCCAGGCATCGACCCTGTGCGGGCACCTGCCATTCGTGCATTTCTTCGACGGATTCCGTACCTCCCACGAACTGATGAAAGTGGATCTGGTGGATGATGAAGTCATCCGCAGCATGATCGAAAACGACTATCTGGTGGAACATCGCGCCAGCGCCCTGACGCCGGACAAGCCGGTACTGCGTGGCACCTCTCAGAATCCGGACGTGTATTTCCAGGGCAGGGAGACGGTCAATCCTTATTACGAAGCGCTGCCTGAAGTGGTGCAGAAGTGCATGGATCAGTTTGCCGGACTCACGGGGCGGCAGTATCACCTGTTCGATTATTTTGGCGCCACCGATGCCGAGCGCGTGGTGGTACTCATGGGTTCGGGTGCCGAAGCCGTGGAGGAAACGGTCGAGGATATGCTCACCCAGGGAGAAAAGGTGGGGCTGTTGCGCGTACGCCTGTACCGGCCTTTCTCCACCCGTCACCTGTTCGAGGCATTGCCGGCAACCGTCAAGGGCATCGCGGTGCTGGACCGCTGCAAGGAACCGGGTGCAGGCGGCGAGCCCCTGTACAAGGATGTGGTCACAGCCTTTGCCGAGCATGTGGCGACGGGAGGTGGGAAGTTCAGCAGTCTGCCCCTCATCCTGGGCGGCCGCTATGGTCTCTCCTCCAAGGAATTCACGCCGGGCATGATCCGTGCCGTATTTGGCAATCTTGCTTCAGACAATCCAAAGAACCAGTTCACCATCGGTATTCATGACGATGTGTCCCATACCAGCCTGGAATGGGACAAAGGGGTGCGCAACGCGGATATGCAGGGTGTCATCCAGTGCCTGTTCTATGGCCTGGGTTCCGACGGCACTGTGAGCGCCAATAAGAATACCCTGAAGATCATCGGTGAAGAAACCGATCAGTTCGTGCAGGGATACTTCGTGTATGACTCCAAGAAAGCCGGTGCGGTGACAGTCTCCCACCTGCGCTTCAGCCCGCGTCCCATACGCTCCAGCTATCTCATCGAAGACGGTGAGGCGAGCTTCATCGGCTGTCACCAGCCCCAGTTCGTGGACAGATTCAACCTGCTGGAAAAGGCGGCGCAAGGTGCCGTGTTCCTGCTCAATACTGACGAAGCGCCCGAGAAGGTCTGGCAAACCCTGCCCAGATCCATGCAGGAAGAGATGCTGGAAAAGGACATCAAACTTTGGGTCATCGATGCCTATGCCGTTGCCAAGGCTACCGGCATGGGGCGGCGCATCAACACCATCATGCAAACCTGTTTCTTCGCCATTTCCGGTGTATTGACCCGTGAAGAGGCCATCGAGAAGATCAAGAATGCAGTGGAAAAGACCTACGGCCGCAAGGGACGCAAGATCGTACAGCGTAATTTCGACGCCATCGATGCATCACTCGCAGCCCTGCATGAAGTGACACTGCCCGATGCGGCAGACAGCGATATCGAATTCCAGCCGCCGGTGCCGGCGGAGGCACCGGATTTCGTGCGCACCATCACCGCCACCCTCATCGCAGGCAAAGGTGATGAGCTGCCCGTGAGCGCCATACCCGCCGACGGTTCCTGGCCCCTAGGTACGGCAGCCTGGGAGAAACGCAGCATTGCCCTGGAACTGCCCAAATGGGATGCGGAGCTGTGTATCGAATGCGGCAAGTGTCCTTTCGTGTGTCCCCATTCGGCCATTCGCTCCAAGGTGTTCACCGAAGACGAATTGAAGGACGCGCCTGAAGGCTTTCTCTCACGCCCCATGAAAGGCAAGGAGTTTGCAGGCCTGCACGTGGCCTACCAGGTGGCGCCGGATGATTGTACCGGCTGTGGCATCTGTGCCGATGTCTGCCCCGCTCGGGACAAGACCAATGTCGGTCACAAGTCCCTGGACATGGTGCCCAAAGACGAGATCATCGAGCAGGATCGCAGGAACTGGGCATTCTTCGAGCAGCTGCGGGAATACGACCGGGAA
>DRLF01000228.1 GCA_011051425.1 Thiolapillus brandeum
ACCTGGCCAATATCGAGGTCTTCGACCCCGGCCCTGCCCACGGCAGCCAGAATACGTCCCCAGTTGGGATCAGAAGCGAACAGGGCGGTTTTCACCAGCGGTGAATGCGCAACCGTATAGGCCACGTCCCGCGCTTGTTGCACACTTTGTGCATCTTCCACGAAAATCTCCACCAGCTTGGTCGCACCTTCGCCGTCGAGCACGATGGCGCGGGCCAGTGCCATGCACACCTCGTTCACCGCCTGTCGAAAGTCCTGGCCGGCAGGCTTCGTCTCATCTTCCACATCCACACCGGACTGCCCCGTTGCCACCAGCACACAGGCATCGTTGGTAGAGGTATCACCGTCGACGGTAATGGAGTTGAACGAGGGTTGCACGGCGGTTTCCAGCACCTGTTGCAGCGATGTTCTGTCGATCCGGGCATCCGTAGCCACGAAGGCCAGCATGGTTGCCATGTCCGGGCGGATCATGCCGGAGCCCTTGCACATGCCAGTCACCGTTACTGTCTGTCCGTCAGCGGTGAAACTGCGGCTTGCCAGCTTGGGCACCGTATCTGTGGTCATGATGGCAGCAGCGGCAGATTGCCAGCCGTCCTGCCGCAAGGTGGAAAGCAGGCCCGGGATGGAGCGGGCAAAGGGATCGGTAGGCAGGTCTTCACCGATGACGCCGGTGGAAAAAGGCAGCACCTGGTTCATGGCAACGCCCGTAGCTGCCGCCACCAGGCGACAAGTCTCGAAACTGTCTGCCATACCCGTGTCGCCTGTCCCCGCATTGGCATTGCCGGAATTGATCAGCAGATAGCGTGGGGAAATTTTTTCAAGATGCTGCCGGGCAACCGTCACCGGTGCCGCACAAAAGGCGTTTTGGGTAAATACTGCAGCAGCCACACTGTCTTCAGCCAGCTCCATGAGCACCAGGTCGTCCCGATCCTTATAGCGAATGCCGGCGGCAACAGCGGCCAGACGGACGCCAGGGACAGCATTGACGGGAAGACTGCTCATATCCCGAAAAGCCCCGGTGCGGACAGGCTATCAATACAGCTTGCGATGCAATTCGCTGTGCTCATTGCATCCTACTGCAGTTTGCCGTGGCACTGCTTGTATTTCTTGCCCGATCCACAGGGACAGGGTTCGTTGCGGCCGATCTTGCGGTCCGGGCGCACGTAGGGCTGCTGTGGTTCGTCTTCGGCAGCTTCGGCCAGTTGCGCTTCTTCTTCGGGCAGACCACCGAAAGACTCGTGTTTGAACTCGAACTCGTTGATCTGCGGTTCGAGTTCCAGCGGTGGCGCATCCGCCAGCTGTATCTTGCTGAGGGTTTCCACAACCTCGATCTTCATTGCATCCAGCATTCCCGAGAACAGTTCAAAGGCTTCGCGCTTGTATTCCTGCTTGGGATTCTTGGCGGCAAAACCGCGCAGATGGATGCCCTGACGCAGATAGTCCATGGCCGCAAGATGTTCCTTCCAGTGGGTATCCAGGGTCTGCAGCATCACAGCCTTCTCGATATAGCGCATCTGCTCTTCGCCTGCGAGTGCCACCTTGTCTGCATACACCTGTTCCAGGGTTTCCAGCAGGCGATGGCGCAAGGTCTCCTCGTGCAGAGAATGATCCTCATCCAGCCACTGCTGTATGGGCAGGTCCAGATCGAAATGCTCCTTCATCGCCTCGGTGAGGCCGGCAATATCCCATTGCTCCTCGATACTTTGCGGCGGGATATAGGTATCGATTACGTCATTGAGCACATCAGCGCGCAGACTGGCAATGGTGTCGGAAATGTCATCCACGTCCATGAGCTCGTTGCGCTGTTCATAGACGACTTTACGCTGGTCGTTTGCAACATCATCGTATTCCAGCAATTGCTTGCGGATGTCGAAGTTGCGGCCTTCCACCTTGCGCTGGGCATTCTCGATCGCCTTGTTCACCCAGGGGTGTTCAATGGCCTCGCCTTCCTGCATGCCCAGTTTCTGCATCAGCTTGCCCACCCGCTCGGAAGCAAAGATGCGCATCAGGCTGTCTTCCAGAGAGAGATAAAATCGGCTGGAGCCCGGATCACCCTGGCGGCCGGAACGGCCACGCAGCTGGTTGTCTATGCGACGCGACTCGTGTCTTTCCGTACCGATAACCCGCAGGCCACCGGATTCCAGCACCTGCTGATGCCGCTGCCGCCAGGCCTCCTGCAATGCCTCCTTCTGTTCCTCACTGGCATCCGGCCCCAGATCTTCCACTTCCACATCGACATTTCCGCCGAGCACGATATCCGTACCCCGGCCAGCCATATTGGTAGCGATGGTCACCGCGCCTGGCAGACCGGCTTCGGCAACGATGCGGGCTTCCCGCTCATGCTGTTTTGCATTGAGAACCTGGTGCTCGATGCCTGACTCGTTCAGCAGACCGGACACCAGCTCCGAAACCTCGATGGAAGCCGTGCCGACGAGCACCGGCTGGCCACGTTTCACGCAGTCACGGATATCCTCGACGATAGCATCGAACTTCTCTTTGGCCGTAAGGTAGACCAGGTCGGTCTGGTCATCCCGAACCATCGGTCTGTGAGTGGGAATAACCACCACTTCGAGCCCGTAGATCTGCTGAAATTCGAAGGCTTCGGTATCTGCCGTGCCCGTCATGCCGGAGAGCTTGTTGTACAGCCGGAAGAAATTCTGGAAAGTGATGGAGGCCAGGGTCTGGTTTTCCTGCTGGATTTCAACCCCCTCCTTGGCTTCCACCGCCTGGTGCAGACCTTCTGACCAGCGCCGGCCCGGCATGGTGCGGCCGGTGAATTCATCGACGATGATGATCTGGCCGTCACGCACGATATAGTCCACGTTGCGCTGGAAGATCACATGGGCGCGCAGAGCAGCCATGACATGATGCATGAGCATGATGTTGCCGGTGTCATAGAGGCTGGCGTTTTCGTCCAGCAGCCCCATTTCCGTGAGCATGTTTTCCACATGCTCGTGACCTTCGTCACTGAGGAAGACCTGCTTGGCCTTCTCGTCCACGGAATAATCGCCAGGGCCGAAATCCGGCTTGCCTTCCTCGTTGGTGCAGGGCTCCTGCTGCGTCAGACGTGGAATAATCTCGTTGATCTGTCGGTAGAGTTCTGAACTGTCTTCCGCCGGACCGGAGATAATCAATGGCGTTCTGGCTTCATCGATGAGAATGGAGTCGACTTCATCCACCACTGCAAAATGCCGGCGCTGTACCCGCTGGCCCGCTTCGAAAGCCATGTTATCGCGCAGATAATCGAAACCGTATTCATTGTTGGTGCCATAGGTGATATCGCAGTCGTAAGCTTCCTTGCGGCTCACATTCACCAGGAAACGGTGACCACTGGCACTACCATCCGAGTCCGGATCGAAACGGTAGGAACTGCTGTCGGGCCCTGATCCACCCGAGGAATTGATGATGCCCGTGCTCATGCCCAAAAAGTGATACAGCTTGCCCATCCAGGAGGCGTCCCGCCGTGCCAGGTAATCGTTGACGGTGACAACGTGCACGCCTTTGCCTTCCAGGGCGTTCAGATACACGGCCAGCGTCGCCACCAGGGTCTTGCCCTCACCGGTGCGCATCTCGGCAATCTTGCCCTGGTGCAGCACCATGCCGCCGATGAGCTGCACATCGAAATGGCGCATGCCCAAAACCCGGCTGCTGGCTTCCCGCACGACGGCAAACACCTCGGGCAGCAGACTGTCCAGGGATTCCCCCTTCTCCAGGCGCTGCCGGAACTCTGCAGTCTTTCCCTGCAGCTCTTCATCAGAGAGGGTTTTTACGGAATCTTCCAGAACGTTGATCTTTTCAACATCCTTGAACATGCGTTTGACCAGCCGTTCATTGCGGCTGCCAAATACTTTTTTTGCGATCTTGTTGAACATGTAGCGTGAGACCTTTCAGGGCCAGAATTGGAAACGGCAGCGTGCCGCGAGGCAGCACAGTTTTTTTCGGCCGGACATAAAACGGGAATGATACCGCAAAAGCGGCTCTTTTACTGCTGAATATGGGGAGATGAAACCAAGTTCAACCACCCCTGATGAAACGGGCGGGATTGATGATTTTTCCGTTGCGGCGCACTTCGAAATGCACATGCGGACCACTGGAACGACCGGTCGAGCCAAGCATGGCGATAGGCTCGCCCTTTTCCACCCGGTCTCCCTCTTTAACCAGATTTTCCTGGTTATGGGCATAACGCGTGATGTACCCATCGGCATGTCGGATTTCCACGACATTGCCGTAGCCACTCATACGTTCCGCTTTTGTCACCACACCGGCAGCGACGGCAAGCACTTCACTGCCCCGCTTGCCGACAAAATCGATACCCTTGTGGTATTTCTTCTTACCGGTAAATGGGTCCGTACGGCGGCCAAAGGTGGAACTGATAAAACCGTGCTTCAGCGGTTGCCCCGAAGGGATGACCTGATCACGCACATCGCGCTTGGAAAGCATTTCTTCCAGCAGGTTCAGCTTGTGTTCCCGGTCGGCAAATGCCCGGGAAAGCCGTTCGATTTCCGCTTCGAGCTCCAGCATGCCGGCCGATTCCGCATCCGAATCCTGATCGACGCCACCCTGGGCAGGTTCGGCTGAAAAGTCGAATTCCTGCGCATCGAGTTTGCCCACATCAACGAGACGCTCCCCGAGGGCATTCAGGCGCAGGAGATGGGCTCTCAGACTGCCGATACGCAACGCCAGGGCATCGATTTCAGCCTCCATGCTGTTGCGCAGATCATCGAGCTCACGCCTTTCCTCGGCCATGGCCTGCAATGCAGACTGCATGGCCTGGTCTTCTGCAATCTGTACGGATTGCAGTTTGCCGTAGAAATATCCGGACAAAAGCGCAGCGCCCGCCAGCAAACTCACCAGCAGCACGGATCTGACTGACCAGACAGTTCGGTTATTCATGATTCCTCGACCGGCAGACATCGTATAATCGACTCACTATGACAGAAAAACCACGCCCGGTATCGAACGTAGTCGACAACGGTGACCAACTGGGTCACCTGGCACGCATGCTGCAAAAACAGCAGGCATTGCTCGAACAAATACGGCAACTGCTACCCGCGACGCTGCAGCCTCACTGCATCCATGCCCGCCTCAACGGGACCCGCCTGATACTGCACACGGATTCCCCCGTCTGGGCAACTCGGCTGCGATTTCATGCACCGCAGATTCTGGACAGGACCCGGAAGCTTGCGCCGAACCTGACCAAGCTGGATGTACGTATCTTTTTGCCTGAAGCTGTTAGACCAGGCCGAAAGCCGCTGGGTTCCCTGCCCAGAAAAACAGCCGAGCTTGTCAGCCAGCTCGCTGATTCCATTGATGACGACGCGATCAGGGCCGCACTGAAGCGGCTGAGCGACACGTCTGACGGCTGATTTTCCTCAGGAAACGTGTACCGGCGCAATATAGGATATGGGCGCCAGACCGTCCTCTTCATCGAAGGTGACCTCTTCCCAGGCTTCCGGCGTGGCGACAAGCTTGTTCAACAGCTTGTTGTTCAGCGCATGTCCGGACTTGTAACCACGGAACGAACCGATCAGGCTGTGCCCCAACAGGTACAGATCGCCGATTGCGTCCAGAATCTTGTGTTTGACGAATTCATCCTCATAACGCAGGCCGTCATCATTCAGCACGCGGTAGTCGTCCACGACGATAGCATTGTCCATGCTGCCACCCAGCGCCAGATTCTTTTCACGCAGCATCTCGATTTCCCGCAGAAAACCGAAAGTACGCGCGCGGCTGACTTCCTTTACAAAAGAGGTGGAGGAAAAATCGATACTGGAGAACTGGGTGTCATCGGTAAAAACAGGATGATCGAAATCAATGCCGAAGCTGACCTTGAAGCCCTCGAAAGGCTCGAAGCGGGCAAACTTGTCACCGTCCTTGACTTCTACTACATCTTTGATTCGTATAAATTTTTTCAGCGCATTCTGTTCTTCCACACCGGCAGACTGGATGAGGAAGACAAAAGGCCCGGCACTGCCGTCCATGATCGGCACTTCGGGGGCGCTGACGTCGACGTAGGCGTTGTCGATACCCAGTCCGGCGAAAGCGGACAGCAGGTGTTCCACCGTGGATATCTCCACGCCGTTCTGTTCCAGGGTGGTGGACAGCTGGGTATTGCCGACGTTTTCAGCTGTAGCGGGAATATCCATGGGTTCCGGCAGGTCAACCCTTCTGAAAACGATACCCGTATCCACAGCAGCAGGCCGCAGGGTGAGGAAAACCTTTTCACCGGTGTGCAGGCCGACTCCCGTGGCCCGTATGACATTTTTTAGTGTGCGTTGCCGTATCATCCGCGAATCTCTCCACCCTCGGCCAGAGCCGATTTTTTGTCAGAATTACCCTAGGGAACCTCTAGAGGTAAATCAGGGATTTCCCTAATCTACCCGTTTTCGGACCCGATTGCAAATCATCGCACTCCTGTCAGTCGGCCTGGCGTCGCAGAAAAGCAGGAATGTCCAG
>DRLF01000229.1 GCA_011051425.1 Thiolapillus brandeum
ACCTGTTTTCGCTGTTTCCCGGCGGCCCCATTGCCCAGGGTTGCCGACTGGCGGGCCTGGACATGCCCCGCGGTGCCGTTGACCAGGGCTTTGGCAGCATCGTCTGACTGCGCTACAGATTGAAACGGGTTTTAACCAACCAGACCATGCCTGCATGCAGAGAACCTTCAGGCGGGGTTGTGTCTGGTCACGCCGGAAAAATCTGTCTGTTTCCCAGGAGCGGCTGTCAGTCCGGAATCCGCAGCAGTTCCAGATAGCCCTTCTCCATCAGCGCCACGGCTTCTCTGACAGCTTCATCACCAAACAGCTGTGTGGCCTGTGCTGCTTCTCCCGCTGCCCTGGCATCCAGTATGCGCAGCAGCATCACCCAATGGTCTTTTAGCAGGCGTACGCGCTTTGGTGCCAACCTGTTTTCACGCCGTCTCCTGCTGGTTTCGAGCTGCAACTGGTGACGCGCCTGATCCAGTTGCGGGCGCAAAGGCAGGGAGAGGTCGAATACCAGCGCCATCTGCTCCTGTGACAGATGGGTTGCTTCACCGGACAGTACAGGCAGTTCCTCTTCCGAACGGGGACGCCAGTTCAGCCTGCCTTCACCGACGGGATCGTCATCCTCGGGATTGGGCGGGAACTTGTGAAACCCCCAGCGTCCACCCAGGGCACATTCGATGAGCACCTTATCCTCGTCGATACGGCATTCGCCGTCTGGGCATTCACTGGCCGGAAGCCAAGCGCGGGGATCGTTTTTCCAGGCACAGAAATCCCGGTCGGGTGGCTTGCCATAGGCTGCTTCGAGGTCCTGCCAGGTCTGCCAGAACTGTTGCCATTCCTGCTGGTAGCCGGGATTGCGGCGCAGGAATTCCCAGGCCCACTGGGCACTGGTCAGTTCCCCGCAGAAAGCATATGCTTTGATCTCTTTCCAGTCACGATTGATCATACGAGCCCGTGAACAAAACCGAATTGCCGCCATTATTGCACATGATGAGGCGCCTCATCGCCGAGCCCTCGGTAAGCAGTGTCAGCGCCGAATGGGACCAGTCGAATGTGCGTGTCATCGACCTGCTGCAGGACTGGCTGCACAACCTGGGCTTTCAAACGGAGAAACTGGCGGTTCCCAACTATCCCGGCAAGTTCAATCTCATTGCCACGGCAGGCAGCGGCCCCGAAGGCCTGGTGCTGGCCGGGCATACGGACACCGTGCCCTTCGACAGCAGCCGCTGGAGCACCGACCCCTTCGAACTGACCGAACGGGACAACCGGCTGTACGGCCTGGGCAGCACCGACATGAAAGGCTTCTTCGCGCTGGTACTCGAAGCCATCCGTGACCTGGACACCGGCAAGCTCCGGCAACCCCTGGTGATTCTCGCCACGGCCGACGAGGAAAGCTCCATGAGCGGCGCACGGGCCCTGGCAGATGCGCAAAAACAATTGGGACGCCATGCCCTCATCGGCGAACCCACGGGCCTGAAACCCATACGCCTGCACAAGGGCATCGCTATGGAATGCATCCGCATCACCGGCCGCTCCGGCCATTCCAGCAACCCATCGCTGGGCAACAATGCCCTGGACGGCATGAGCCTGGTGCTTGCCGAGATCCTGCAATGGCGAAATGAACTCGCCACCCGTTTCAGCAATCCCCTGTTCGAGGTGGCGACACCTACGGTAAACCTGGGTCATATTCACGGTGGGGACAATCCCAATCGCATCTGTGGCCAGTGCGAACTGCACATCGATATCCGCCCCCTGCCCGGCATGGATCTGGATGAACTGCGCCGGGAACTGGACCGGCGCCTGCAACGGACATTGCATTCAACAGGCCTGAAACTGGAGTGCCATTCCCTGTTCGGTGGCGTGCCAGCGTTCGAGACGCCGGCATCCGCCGCCATCGTGCAGGCGGCAGAGGTGCTGACCGGGCACAGCGCCGAAGCCGTGGCCTTTGGCACTGAAGGACCCTTCCTGCAGCAGCTCGGCATGGATACCATCATCATGGGGCCCGGAAGCATCGACCAGGCACATCAGCCGGACGAGTTCATGGCCATGGAGCAGATCAAGCCGGGCATCACCCTGATCAAACAGCTGATTCATCGTTTCTGCATGACCTGATATGATTGGCGGATGAACAAGGACGCCAACAATTTCGTCAGCTGGTTCCGCCAGGCTTCGCCCTACATCCATGCCCACCGTGGCAGCACGGTGGTGCTCGCCTTTGGCGGAGAAGCGGTACAGGAAAAGGAATTTTCCCATCTCATCCATGACATCGCCCTGCTGCACAGCCTGGGGCTGCGGCTCGTTCTGGTTCACGGCACCCGTCCGCAGATCGAAGAACGCCTCAGCCTGCGAGGGGCGGCCATGCAGATCATCAACGGTATGCGCGTCACCGATGAACACGCCCTGCTGTGCGTCAAGGAGGCCGCCGGGACCGTGCGCGTGGAAATCGAAGCCTTGCTTTCCACCGGCCTGGCGAACTCCCCCATGTCCGGTGCGCAGATCTCGGTGGATTCCGGAAACTTCGTCACCGCCAAGCCACTGGGCATCATAGACGGCGTGGACTATCAGCACACCGGCGAGGTGCGCAGGATCAATACAAAAGCTTTGCAGCAAAGGCTGGACGCCGGCGCCATGGTGCTGATCTCCCCCCTGGGTTATTCCCCCACGGGCGAAGTCTTCAACCTGAACGCCGCGGATGTTGCCGCCGCCATCGCGACGGAAATAAAGGCGGACAAACTGATCTTCCTGACAGACAACAAGCTGGTGGACAGCCGCAGAAAACTCATCGAAAGCATGGTGCCGGCGGAAGCAGACGCCCTGCTCATGCGGCGTAAATCACTGGACGAACAGCTGAGACGTGTACTGGCAAACGCCGCCTGTGCCTGTCGTCACGGCGTCAGCAGAACCCATATCCTGCCCCGCAAGCAGGATGGTGTGCTGCTTACCGAACTCTTCACCCGCGACGGCAGCGGGACGCTCATTACCGCTGAACAGTGGGAAACCCTGCGCCAGGCCAGTATCGATGATGCAACCGGCATCCTTGAGCTGATACGTCCGCTGGAGGAAGCAGGGGTTCTGGTACGCCGCTCCCGTGAATACATCGAAACCGAGATCGGCCAGTTCATCGTCATTGAAAGGGACGGCGCCATCATCGGCTGTGCCGCCCTCTACCCGTTTACGGAAGAAAAAATGGCGGAACTCGCCTGCCTGGTCATTCATCCGGATTATCAGAAAGGCGGCCGTGGTGATCAGCTGCTTGGCCATATGCAGCGGCAGGCGCTGGCGCTGGGACTGAAGCGGCTGTTCGTTCTCACCACCCGTACCGCTCACTGGTTCAGGGAACGGGGCTTTGTTCCTGCTGCGGTAAGTGAGTTGCCGGGAAGACGCAAGGACCTGTACAACTGGCAACGCAATTCCAAAGTGTTCATCAAGCACCTGGAACAATGAAGCTGAACCTTCCGCTGTGGGCGCAGATCGGCGCCAACCTGCTGTCGCTGGTGCTGGCCCTGGTCATGGGCTGGGACCCTGTACTCATGCTTTTCCTGTTCTGGATGGAGAACGTGATCATCGGCCTGTGGCAGATACCGCGCTTCCTGACAGCAGGTGGCAACCGACCCGGCTCGCAACTGCAGCGTTTATCCGGCGCCCTGTTCAAAGCGGGCTTCTTCACCGTTCACTACGGTCTGTTCACCTTCATCCACGGCTCTCTGCTGTTCGAGCTGTTTCTCAAGCAAAGCCTGGATGTGCAGACGCTGGAAAAACTGGTCTTTTCAACTCAGGGTATCGGGCTGGCGCTGCTGGGTATGTTCCTCAGCCACGGCATACAGTTTTTCAGCGACCTGCTGAGCGGCGTGGCGCGAAACACGCCAATCGATACGGTCATGATGGAACCCTACAGCCGCATCGTGATTCTGCACCTGGTCCTGCTGGCCAGCGCCTTCCTGCTCGCCCTGCTGCCCAATCCTGTGATAGGCGTTATCCTGCTGTCGGCAATCAAGATCATCATGGACATTCACAACGAACGCAAGATAGAAAAGAAAAGGGAAGCTCATGTCTCATAGTTCCAGAAAAGCGGTGATCACCGCCATCATTTCCAATGCACTGGTAACCGTTATCAAGTTCATCGCCAGTGCCCTGAGCGGCTCGGCCTCCATGGCCAACGAGGCCGTACACAGCCTCATGGATACCCTGAACCAGGGCTTCCTGTTTCTCGGTCTGCGGGAAAGCGAGAAGCCTGCCGATACCATCTATGCCTTCGGCCACGGACAGAAGAAATATCTGTGGAACCTGTGGTCCGCCATCGGGCTGTTCTCCATCGGGGCAGGTCTGGGCCTGTCCCACGCCTGGCACAGCTGGGAAGGGCTGGGCAACAGCCATATCATAGAAACCGTCAGCATATTGGGCCACGAGGTCAGCGCCCTATGGCTGAACCTCACCGTATTGGGTATCGGCTTCCTGCTGGAAGGCTATTCCTTTCTCGTGGCCATGAGGGAATTTCTCAGGCGCATGCGGGCGTCAGGTGAAAAGAACCCTCTTGCCTACCTGGTCAGGGCAGACGATCCGACACTCATGGCCATCGTGCTGGAAGACTCCGCCGCCATGCTGGGTCTGACGCTGGCTGCACTGGGCATCATCCTCACTGCGGCAACAGGTCATGCAGAATACGACATCTTTTTCTCCGCCCTGATCGCCATCATGCTCGGTGGCATTGCCTTCTACCTGAGCTTCATCAACATGCGCTTCCTGGCCGACATGCGCGACATGGAGGCGGAATATCTGTTTCAGGATATTGTGGAAGATCACCCGGAACTGGAGCGCTATCATGATCTGCGTTCCATCATCATAGACGAACAGAACACGGTGCTGGTGGCGGAGATAGAACTCAAGGAAGAAGCCATGGTGAACGGCTTGCAACAGAAGATCAGCGATGTCCGGGATCATCTTCTGGACGAACTGACCAGCAATCCCCAGCAACGCGAGCAGTTGCAGCAGTACGCCCTGGACCGGGCTGCTGTTGAGGTCATCATTGGCCGCGCCGAACGCATCATCGACGAGATCGAACAGGACATCAAGGCCAGACTGCCACGGGTCAGCCACATAACACTGGAGGTGGAAGGCATCTGCTCCCCGGAAACACCCACCACATCGGCTGGCGGAGATGCCTGCACCGGGGAAGCGCCACAGAACTCATGAGCACCCTGGACAGGCGCCTGTCCGTAGCGCCCATGCTGGACTGGACGGATCGCTACTGCCGCTATTTTCACCGCCTCATCAGCCGCCGTACCCTGCTCTACACGGAAATGGTAACCACCGGCGCCCTGCTGCACAACGAGCCGGCACGCTTCCTGGATTTCTTTCCCGAAGAACAGCCCCTGGCCCTGCAGTTGGGCGGCAGCAACCCCGAAGACCTGGCGCAGTGTTGCCGATTGGCCGAGGAATGGGGCTACGGTGAAGTGAACCTGAACCTGGGCTGTCCTTCCGACCGTGTGCAGTCCGGCATGTTCGGCGCCTGCCTGATGGCCAATCCCGGCCTGGTGGCCGACTGCATCAGCGCCATGACAGAAAGCTGCAGCCTGCCCGTGACCGCCAAACACCGCATCGGCATCGATGACATGGACAGCTACGACCTGCTTGCCACCTTCGTGGAAAAACTCTCAGATGCCGGCTGCAGGACCTTCATCGTGCACGCCCGCAAGGCCTGGCTGCAGGGACTCAGTCCTAAGCAGAACCGGGATGTGCCTCCCCTGCAGTACGAGACTGTGTACCGCCTGAAACAGGATTTCCCCGATGCCGAAATCATCATCAACGGTGGCGTCACCGACCTGAACCAGGCGGAACACCACCTGAAGAAGGTAGACGGGGTCATGATCGGCAGGGAAGCCTATCACAACCCCTGGATGCTGTCGGATGCCGACAGGAGAATCTTCGCCAGTGACTGGCATCCGGCCAGTCGCCACCAGGTCATTGAAAAGCTGCTGCCGCTGGTGGAACAGGAATGTGCCCGGGGTATCCCGCTGAAACGCATCACCCGGCATATTCTTGGACTGTTTCATGGTCAGCCCGGCGCAAAGAAATGGCGGCGCTGCCTGTCAGAAAACGCCCATCTTCCCGGCGCCGGTCCCGAATTACTGGAAACTGCCCTGTCACTGGTGCCGCGGATTGACGATTCCCGTTGAGCCCCGGGCAACAAGTCCTAGGTACACTGGCGTTACAGTTGTCCCAAGTTCCTGCGGCAATCTTTTATCGAATGGGCCAATCAGACCGTGCGCTTTTCCTTCTGGTCGCAGGCCTTTTACAAGGCTCAGCGCGAGAAGGGAAAAACCCACCAGATGGCGATCCGCGCTCTGGCCTACAAGTGGATACGCATCCTCTGGCGCT
>DRLF01000230.1 GCA_011051425.1 Thiolapillus brandeum
ATCACAGGAAAAATATTTTTTCTAGTGTTTTCGGGGGGATAAGATATTTTTCTAAAGTCCAGAGTCAGATAGAAAAGCAGCACATTGTTTCTGCAGCCGATCACAATCAGCCGGCTCACAGGTGACTTCCAGCCTGCGGCCCGTGTCCTGATAGCCGAGCTGCAGGATAAGGTCCGGCGGCGGTAACCAGCCTTCGCCCTTCTCCGGCCATTCCACCAGCACCTGATGGGCGCCGCTGAATATCTCCCGGCCACCCAGAAATTCCAGCTCTTCGGGATCACTCAAACGGTACAGATCCAGGTGATAGACGGTCATCCCTTCCACTGGATAGGGTTCGACCAGCGTGTAGGTCGGACTGCGCACCGCTCCCTGAAAGCCCAGCCCGCGAAGAAAACCCCGCACCAGCGTGGTCTTGCCCGCCCCCAGATCGCCATTCAGGTAGATCAGCAGGGGTTTGCCGGAAAACACCCGGGCCATGCAGGCACCCAGGGCCATTTGCTCCTCTTCCGAAACACAGTGGAAAACAGACTTATTCATTTTCCGGATTGGCCAGACGCCGGATATGGGACATGAGATCGCTGGCCAGCAGGCCGCGCTCACCGGCCCGGGCGGCCTTGTCGGCTGCGGCAGCATGCAGGCACACGCCCAGTTCGGAGGCATGGGCCAGATCCCAGCCCTGAGCCACCAAACCGGCGATGACACCTGTCAGCACATCACCCATGCCACCGCTGGCCATGCCGGGGTTGCCATCGGTACAGACAGCTGTGGGCCTGTTGCCACCATCGAGCACCAGGGTTCCCGCTCCTTTCAGCACTGCCACGCCGCCATAACGGCGCTGCAGTCGCTCCACCGCCCTGAACCTGTCAGCATCTATCTCTTCCGTTGTGCATTTCAGAAGCCGGGCAGCTTCACCCGGATGGGGCGTCAGTATCCACTTGTCGTGCGAGCGGGGAGATTCCGCAAGCAGATTCAGGGCATCTGCATCTACCATCAGAGGCAATTCCGTATCGATCAGCGCCTGCCACAAGGCATGCCCCCAGTCGGATTTTCCCAGGCCGGGTCCGAGAGCCACAACGGTAGCCCTTCCGGTGAGTGACAGCAGATCAGCCGGTGATTCAACGCCATGAACCATGATCTCGGGACGGGCAGCCAGCACCGGGCAGACGTGCCCCGGACGGGTTGCCAGGCTGACCAGCCCGGCGCCGCTGCGCAGGGCTGCCTCGGCACACAGTCTGGCTGCGCCACCGTATCCCAGGTCGCCGCCGACGACCAGCACATGACCGAATTGCCCCTTGTGGGCCGTGCGTGATCGCGGCTGCAGCAGCTGTTTCTGTCGCTGCCAGTCCAGCCTTCTGGCCGACAGGATCTGGCTGGCATAGACCTGTGCCGGCACGTCGAGGGCTTCAAAGTACACATCCCCACAGCAGTCCGGTCCGTCTGCCGTGAACATGCCCTGCTTCAGGCCGATGAAGCTGACAGTGGCATCCGCACGCACTGCCGTTCCCAGTATCTTTCCCGTATCCGAATGCAGGCCGGAGGGAATATCCAGCGCAAGCACTGGAACCCGAAAGGCATTCACCGCTTTCAGGGCTTCAGCCCAGCGTCCTTCCACATTGCGCTCCAGGCCGGTGCCAAACACGGCATCCACGATGAGGTCCGTATCCCGGGGCAGGGCCTCCCCGAAAGGCTGCCAGTCACCGGACAGCGCCGCGTAACGCAGGGCATTGGTTTTGGCATCCCCGGCAATCCTTTCCCGGTCACCCAGTTGCAGGACAGTCACGCACAAGCCGGCCTGCAGAGCCAGCCGCGCGACCACGAAGCCGTCCCCACCATTGTTTCCCGTACCTGTCAGCACCAGGATACGACGGGCATCCGGCCAGCGCCTGCGCAGCAGACCGAAAGCCGTCTGCCCGGCCCGCTCCATCAGTTCCTCTCCCGCAATGCCGTAGCGCTCGATGCTCAGGTGATCCATCTCGCGCACCTGGGCTGCCGTATACAGGGCAGCAGGCAGGCTGGATTTCCTGGGCATGGGGCGGTAACTCATGATGAAGAAAGACGGGCAAATGGATTTGCTTTATTCTACCGCCATGTCTTCGCCTGACGCCAAAGAACTTGCCACCCTCGCCGGCCGGATAAAGGAGTGGTCCCGTGAACTGGGCTTCCAGCAGACCGGTATCGCCGATACTGATCTGCAGGCGGCGGGAAGCAGGTTGCAGGAAGCAGAGAAAGACGGGCGGCTGGCTGACATGGACTACCTGTGGAAACACGGCAGCAAACGTTATCGCCCCGGAGAGCTGGTACCAGGCACGGTGCGGGTGATTTCCGTGCGCATGGATTACCTGCCACCGGACGACGATGCCAGGGCCGTGCTGCAGAATCCGGCCAAGGCTTTCGTATCGCGCTATGCCCTGGGGAGGGACTACCACAAGCTCATGCGCAAGCGCCTGCAGAAGCTGGCAAAGCGCGTCCAGGCACACATCGGCGAATTCGGTTACCGCGCGTTCGTCGATTCGGCACCCGTGCTGGAAAAACCCCTGGCGGTCAAAGCCGGTCTGGGCTGGATGGGCAAGCACACCAATATCATCAGCCGGGAAGCAGGTTCGTGGTTTTTTCTGGGCGAGATCTACACCGATCTGCCCCTGCCTGTCGACATACCCACGGATGAGCACTGCGGACGCTGTACCGCCTGTATCGACATCTGCCCCACCCGCGCCATCGTGGCGCCTTACCGGCTCGATGCCAGGCTGTGCATTTCCTATCTGACCATCGAACGCTTCGGCCCCATTCCCCAGGCGCTGCGACCGCTCATGGGAAACCATATCTATGGCTGCGACGACTGCATGATGGTCTGCCCCTGGAACCGCTTCGCCATTCCCAGCGGGGAAGCAGATTTTCTGCCACGGCAGGGTCTGGACCAGGCAGGTCTGCTGGAGCTGTTCTCCTGGGACGAAACTGCCTTTCTGAAAAGAACGGAAGGCTCACCCATACGGCGCATCGGTTTCGAACGCTGGCAGCGCAACATCGCCGTGGCGCTGGGGAACAGCGAAGGGGGAAAGGGGGTCATTCAGGCATTGCAGAATGCCCTGCCCGAGGCCAGCGAAATGGTGGCAGAACACATCCACTGGGCCTTGGAGCAGCTGAAAAAACAGGATTGAAAAAAATTTCCCTGCCCACCGTACCCTGGTCGCAGGATACGGTGGGCACGAACCGCATCAATCGGGATTCATGCAGAACCAGCCGGAAACATTGCCCTGCTCAAGGACGGACAGGCGTGCATCCAGACTCTCACAGACCCCGGCCAGGGTGCGCCGTGCCAGATCCGGCGAATTGTTCTTTTCGCTCACATGCCCGATCACCAGGTGCTGCAGGCGCCCGTGATCGATCTGCGCCAGTACTTGTGCCGCCTGGTCGTTGCTCAAATGGCCATAGTTGCCGCCGACACGCTCCTGCAGCCGCGGCGGATAAGGGCCGTCTTGCAGCATCTGCACATCATGATTGCATTCCAGCAGCAATGCATCCACACCTGTGATGGAGGCAATGACGTGGGGTGTAAAGCTGCCGGCATCGGTCAGTATCCCGAGTTTCAGCTTCCGATAGGAAAAGGTGAACTGTGTGGGTTCCCGCGCATCATGCGGCACCGCGAAAGGCGCCACTTCGATATCACCGATACTGAAGGGTGGTGTATGGGAGCCGAACAGCTGCAGTTCAGGAATGTCACCACAGTTGGCATTGCGCCAGGTGCCGTGCGTCATCCACACGGGCATTCTGTATTTCCGCGCCAGGGGACCCACCCCCTTGATGTGATCACCGTGCTCGTGGGTTACCAGCACCGCATCGAGATCATCCGGCGTCAGTTCAAGGCGGGCGAGACGCTGCTGCAGTTCTCGCAGGGAAAAACCGCTGTCCAGCAGCAGGCAGGTATCACCTGCCTGAATCAGCGTGGCATTGCCACGGCTGCCGCTCCCCAGGGATGCAAACTTCAACACGACAGGAAACAGCTGCCGGCGAGTGCTACTTGAGCTGTTCCTTGATCAGCGTCAGTATGCGCAGATCGGTATCCGATGTGAGCGCCTTGCCCTGATCATCCAGTACCGTGACCCGGCTACCGTCATCCGCAGATTCTACCCGCACCTGATACAGGGCCGCCTCGTCCACTTTCTCATTGCTGCGCCAGAACGCCAGCTTTGACAGCCAGCCGCCCTTTTCGCTCCCCTTCATGGGATCGTTGTAGCGCACATAATAGATACCGCGTGAACGGTTGCGGTCTTCGACCACGAAGCCGACGCGATCCAGCGCCAGGCCGGTCAGGCGCCAGGCTTTGGAAAAAGGCTCGGAAACCAGCAACGCCACGCCATCTCCTCCCTTGACCAGGCGTGACTGTACTCCCTTCATCTCTTTGGCCGCTGCCAGTCTCGCCTTGGCTTCTTCTTCGGCCAGCCCCATGTACACCATGAGCTTGTTGAGCATGATGGCTTCAAGGCCGGGGTCACGGGGGCGGATTTTCCAGTAGATCTGGTCTTCCTCATTGGTGGCGCCGGTCACGAAATCCTGTTCCATGCCGAAGTGCACGAGATACAGTTCAGTGGTGCCGGGCTCTTCACCGCGCTCCAGACGAATCCGGAAGCGGTCGCGGATGCCGGCATCATAGGCGCCCTCAAAAAAGCCCTGGATGAAATCAGTAATGAAACCGCTGCTGACGTTGGCCTTGTTCTCCAGCCAGGTGGTTTCCATGACGCCTATGGTGGGGTCCTGCTGATCGAGCAGGATGCCGTTCTCCTGCCAGAAATCCAGCAGCTTGTCCCACACCGCATCGGCGGGCGCCTTGATCACCAGCCAGCGGTCTTCGCCTTCACGCTCCACCTTGATGTCGGGGTTTTCCGGCAGGACTTCCTTCCCCATGGAACGCAGGCTGCCCCCCACGTTTTTACGCACACCGGAATACTCGGAATAGGTCGTGGTGCCACCTTCCAGCCCGGGAATACGGTTCTCGATGCGGCTGGAAGTAAGATCGGGAGGCACCTCCAGGTGCTTGTCAGCAATCACTTCCCGCTTGTATTCCACCTGCTTGTCAGGGAGTACCTTGTCCAGACCGTTGGAACTGCAGCCACCCAGGATGAACAAGGGCAAAAGCAGGATGAGAAGGCGCTTGATACTGACATTCATAGACTTGTTTTCCCAGCCATCATTCAGGATGGCTAAACGGTCGCTCAAATGAGCCCGGCCTGGCTCAGGGCCTGGCGCAAAGGTTGGTGATATTCTGCAGACAGCCAGGTAAGCGGCAGACGGATGCCTTTCTGAATCATACCCATTTCCGCCAGCGCCCATTTGACCGGTATGGGATTGGACTCCAGGAACAGGTCGCGATGCAGGCTCGCCAATTCAGCGTCGATGGCCCCGGCAGCCGCACGATCTCCCCTGAGCGCGGCTTCACACAGCTTGGCCATGGCCGCGGGCGCAACATTGGTGGTGACAGAGATGACTCCATTGCCACCAAGCAGCATGAACTCGCATCCTGTGGCATCGTCACCGCTGTAGAGGGCAAAATCGTCCCCGGTAAGGGAACGGATGGCAGCCACACGATCCAGATCGCCGGTAGCTTCCTTCACCCCGACAATATTGTCCACCCGGGACAGGCGACCCACGGTTTCGGGCAGCATATCGCAGGCGGTCCGGCCAGGCACATTGTACAGAATCTGGGGGATGTCCACGGCTTCGGCAATGGCCTTGTGATGCAGATACAGGCCTTCCTGGGTAGGCTTGTTGTAATAGGGGGTTACCAGCAGACAGGCATCCGCACCTGCCTGGGCCGCACAGCGGGTTAGGCTGATGGCTTCGGTGGTGGAGTTGGCGCCGGTACCGGCCACAACGGGAATGCGGCCCGCAATATGGTCTACGGTAAGGCGGATCACCCCGCAGTGTTCCTGCTCGTCGAGTGTGGCCGATTCACCCGTGGTACCCATGGAAACGATAGCGCTCGTCCCCTGATCCACGTGCCAGTCCAGCAGTTTGTACAGCGCGGCCCGGTCGACAGAACCATCCGCCGCCATCGGTGTCACCAGCGCTACCATACTACCCTGAATCATCACTCACTCCACAGTTCACTCAGAAACATCGACAGCGATATTTCCCACAAGAGCGGTATTCTATCCTGTGGCAATTTTCGCTGACAAGGAAAAAGGTATCCGCGGAAGGATTTGAGCCGGAATCCGCCTGCAAGCGGTTGATTTGATTTACGCACGGCTTCGGGCAGGAAAAATACAAAACACCGGAAAGCGCGGGTGAGTGCTGTCGTTCAGGCGGGTTTCCCTCAGACAGCTGGCTTCTGCAGCTTCTTCTGCTGCTTCGCCTCCACGGCCTCGCTCAACGAGACCAGCGAGGTGGTCAGCAAGATATGTCCTCTGGCGGCAAGAGAGACCAGATCGACATTGGCCGAAGCGAAGTCTTCCCAGGAACTCTTTCGCGTACCGTACACGCCTACCCAGGCATTGCGGCCATTCTTTTTCGCTGTATAGGCTGCATCATCGGCAATGGCAATCACCTGCTCCCAGGACATCTGGTCAGCCTTGCCATGGACGGAGAAGGGATACATGGAAAAACCGATGGAGCCTGACAATGTGACGGTATGTCCCTCACCCACCTGGTACTGGAATTCTGCCAGATTCCGGCGAATGCGCTCGGCCAGGCGCTCCGCCGCGTGTATATTGTTGTTTTCTCCAACCACCAGGAACTCATCGCCGCCCCAGCGGATGATGACATCGGAATCGCGGCAGGAAGCCCGCAGCACGTCCCTCACCTGCATCAGAACCTGATCTCCCGCTGCATGGCCGTAGGCATCGTTGATGGGCTTGAAGCCATCCAGGTCGATCATGACGAAGAAGATGGAAGGCGTGATATCGATTTTTCCGGAGACTACCCGGTCTTTCTGCGTGTCTTCGACACGGCGGTTAACCGCAGCCACTCTCGGCTCGATGAATTCATAGAGATAGCGCCGGTTTTTCAGCCCGGTGAGCGAGTCTGTCACGCTCATTTCCTTGAGCATTTCATTGAGGTGGTTCAATTGCTGGTTGCGTTCATACAATTCCTGGGTTCTGTCTTCCACCTGCGCTTCCAGTTTTGCGCTGTATTGCTGCACAAGTTGCTGCTTTCTGTCCTGCGCCTTCTTGTAGCTGTAAATCAGTCCGCCCAGCAACAGGGCATAGATTACAAAAGCACCGGGAGACAGCCAGGGCGCGGGTTTCACCGAAAAAGGCAGGGCTGCGCCCGTCTCGTTCCAGACACCATCGTTGTTGCTGGCCTTCACCTTGAAGACATACTGCCCGGCCGGCAGGTTGGTGTAGGTAACGGAACGCTGTTTGCGCACTGTGTTCCAGTCCTTGTCGAATCCTTTCAGGATATAGCGGTACTGGTTCATGTGCGGTGAGGCAAAATCCAGCGCTGTAAAGCTGAAATCGATGTAGTCATCATCATATGCGAACACCAGTTTTTCCGGCACGCGGGTGTCATTACTGCTCACCGACGCCAGCAGTTTCTCTCTGGAACGCACTGACAATACGATATCCGGCGGATGCTGGTTTTTCGTCAGCAGTTCCGGGCTGAAGGTCAGCACACCTTCCACGCTGCCGAAATACAGTTGTCCGGCCCGGGTTTTCAGATAAGCACCGGCATTGAATTCATCACCTTTCAATCCGTTGAAGCGGTCATAGTTGCTCAAACTGCCATCGCTGGGGTCGAGCCGTGAAAGCCCCCGGTTACTGCTCAGCCACAGAAATCCCTCCCGGTCTTCCAGCACGGCATAGATGGTGTTGCTTTGCAGTCCCTGCGCTTTCTGATACTTGTGAAAAATCTCGCGACCGGCCTTTCTGTCGGCCAGATACCAGCGGTTCAGACCACCACCCATGGTCGCAACCCACAGGGAGCCGTCCTTGCCTTCGGTGATATTCCAGGCAGCGTCACTGGACAGGCTGTTTATATTGCCGGGCTCGTTGCGGTAGTGCAGGAAAGAATCCGTCACCGGATCGAACCGGTTGAGCCCGCCGTTTTCCGTTCCTATCCAAAGTACGTTGTAGCGGTCCTGGTAGACAGCCAGAACGCGATCGCTGCTGATGCTTCTGTCATCTCCGGGATCATGCCGATAGGGCTTGAATGTCTGGCTTTCAGGATCGAGGCGGTTG
>DRLF01000231.1 GCA_011051425.1 Thiolapillus brandeum
CAACAAAACAGCGGTTTTACCCAAACCCTTGAAAATCATTGTTGATTACCCTCTTCTGCCGGTTCTTCTTTGTATTCGATCGATGTACCGTAAACCCGTTCCCCACCCTTTGCCCGAATCACTCCGGCTTCCTCGAGAAACTCCTGTTTCAGACCTTGCATGCGGGTACGGAAATCCCGCGTGATCTTCAGCGCATCCTCGGCGCTGGTGATTACCCGGGGTGTGAGCACGATAACCAATTCCACCCGCTCGTTGCCGGCTTCGGTCTCGCCGAACAGGGCCCCAAGGACCGGCACCTTGTAAAGAAAGGGTACGCCACCTTCTGCATTGGTGCGTTTGTCCCTGATCAGACCACCCAGAACGACGGTCTGACCACTCTGCACGGCCACGGTACTGTTTATTTCGCGCGTCTGTATGGTGGGTTGGTTGGTGGATACTTCTGTATCCGCCACCGCACTCACTTCCTGAGTGACTTCCATGGTCACCAGGCCACCCGGATTAACCCTGGGTTTTACGGTAAGGATGATACCTGTTTCCCGATACTGGACTGTCTGAATGATATTGCCGGCATCATTTGTCTGGCTCTGCGTTAGGGTGGGCACTTCGTCACCAACCCGGATCTTGGCTTCGTGATTGTCCAGCACCATGACCGATGGCGCGGAAAGTACATTTACCAGCGAGTCATTGGCAAAGGCATTGAGAACAGCCTTTACGGCGCCCGTGCTGTCAATGAGTGACCAGTTGAAGCCATTGAGCAACTTGCTGAGCCCCCCCGTCAGGTCTGTGCCGGAAGTAGTGCCACCGACACCGCCGATACTTTGTTTTCCGCCACCGACACCGCCTTCGAAGAACCAGGAGATACCGTATTTCAGTTTGTCCTTGAGCAGGACTTCCACGATGGTGGCTTCGATATGTACCTGCAGGGGCACGATATCCAGCTGCTCCAGGGTGCTCAGCACCTTCTTGTAGTCCCTGGCCGACGCCAGTATCAGCAGCGTATTGTGATCTTCATCGGCCACCACACGAATCTCGCCTTCCAGCGCACTGGTATTGCCACTGCTGGCGCTGGTAGGTTTCCGGGTTGTCGCAACCTTGGGTTTCCTCGCCTTTTCCGCTGCTGATTTGGAGTTCTTGGGTTTAGATGTCACCGTAGTGCTTTTCAAACCAGGCGCAACAGATCCGGATTTTGTTTTCGGTTTGGAACTCTTGCCGGTAAACAGTTCATTGAGCAGTCCCGCCAGGTCTTCCGCCTTGCCGTTGCGCACCCGATAGACAAACAGCCGCTGGCTGTCGCCCGACTGGGTCATGGAATCGAAACGCTTGATCCATTTGCCCACTTCTCGCAGATATTCCTTCTGCGGTGTCACCACCAGGAAACCGTTGGCACTTTCAATGGGGGTGATGCGCACAAGTCCTCCCAGGGCCTTGCCGGCATCGCCACCGAGGACGGCATCCAGATCCTTCTGCACTTCCTCGACACTGCCATTCTCCAGCGTAAAGAATCCCACAGACAATCCCTTCATCCAGTTCACGTCGAAGGTATCGATAACGGACAGCATCTGTTCGAGATCACGGGCATTGCCGGACAGGATCAGCAGGTTGCGCTTGGGGTCTACCCGCACGATGCTGTTGTCCTTTACCAGCGGCTTGAGGATCTCGTTCATTTCCTCTGCGCTGATATTTTTCAGGGGGCGGATCTGCAGGCTGTGCCCCGAAGGCAGGGGAATCTGGGAATCCGCCAGCTGCGGCGTCAGCAATCCCTTGACCGCCTTGGTGACAGGAACCACATGATAGACACCATCCTGTTGTACCAGCGTGGCGTTGTTCATGCGCAGCAGGGTTTCCAGCAGAGGCAGCAGATCCTTGCGGGATACCGGCGCGCCGGTCTGCATGCTGACGCCGCCACGCACACCCGGATCGACGATATAGCTCAGCTGCAGGGTATCGCCCAGAATAACTTTCACGACTTCGCGAATATCGGTGTTTTCAAAATTCAGGGTGATATCGCGCTTGTTGCTGAAAACAGGGGGTTTGCCAGTTTTGGCCGGAGCCGGCGGCTTGCCGATCAGTTTGCCGCTACCCGTTACCTGCCAGTCCTGCAACGGGGGAGGCGGGGTTTCGCCTTCCTGAGGAGAAGCGGCGGCAATGCTTTCCGCAAGTTCGGTTCCCTGCCTGGCTTCCAGCACACCGCTGGCCGTATTCATGGGAATGGGCGGACGCGTCAGTTCCCTGTGTTCTTTTGCGAGAGGAAACGACTGGCAGGCGCTGAGCGTGAGCGCAATGGCCGCCAGCGGCAGGCCACGGCCGACAAGCAGCCAGAAGTGTTGGAGAGACACGGAGTTATTCAATGTTCGTTTCCTGAATCAATAAGCGCGGAATAGTAGCACAAACCCGCCCTTGTCTGAAATGCGGGCCCCTTGGGCAATGGCTGGTACTCAGCGTTTCGGCATTGCCGGCCTGGGCGCCGGTTTTTTTACTGCATTATTGTTTTTTGTATTTTTCACTGGCCTCTTTGGAGGTGTTTTGACCGGCAACACGGGTTTATAGTTCCTCAGCAACACTTCCTCACTCTCGCTGCCGTTGCTCAGCACCAGCTTGCCCTGGTCGATACTGGTCACTTTCCAGCCATCCACTTCCTCACCCACGCGTACCCGGCGTGAGTTCCTCTGCCTTCCGCCCTTTATCAGGGCATATTTCTCTTTACCAATGATAATGACCGCACTCAGCTGTATACGCGGCTTGCCGACTTTACGCGGCGGCCTTACGGGCGGCTTCTTGCCCGGCGGAGCAGGCACATATGGCGGAGGCGGGCGGCGTTTGCTGAAAAACAGCGGCCGCTCGCCGATGGGTTGATACGCTTCCTGAGCCGGAAAGCCGGCAACCCTGTCCATGCTGTCGAGCAGCACCTTGATTTCGTCATCCTGCCTGCCCGCGGCGGTACCGGCCGTGATCTGCGGCGCCTGGGGAGGATAGAACCAGCGCCAGCCCAGAAAACCAAGCAGCAGGATGACGATCAGCAGCCACAGTTTTCTCACTTGCCGCCTCCCGGCAGATAGCCCACCACGCCAAAACTCACATCCAGTTCATAGCCTTCCACGCGATTCTGACGCCGCCCCTTGACGGTGCGCCGGCTGCGGATGGAGATATCCTGCACCATCAGAACAGGCAACTGCCCTTCCAGCTCGTGCAACACTTTGGACAGGGCCACCACATCCCCCTTCATGCGCACCTTGATTTCGATCTCCCGCTTGTCGCCATCACGGTCGGTATCGATTTTCTGGGTGCTGATCAGCTTGCCCCCTGCACCGGTCACGATTTTCTTCACGCGATTCTGCAGTTCGGCCGCCGCCAGCTCCTGGTTTTCCGCCGCAATGAAATACTTGCGCTTGCCAAGATCCTGGCGCAGTGTCTTGAGGCGCTTTCCCAGCTGGGGCCGGCTGTCCAGCAGGCGCTGATAGCGCCCGATACGATCCGCCGACTGTGCTGCTGCCGCATCATAGAACTGTATCTTGCTCCACCAGGGCCAGATGATCATGGCCAGCAACAGCAGAATGAACAGGGACATCCCACCGAGCAGCAACACACATTTGCTCTTGCCCGTTCGCAGATTCATCGGCCCGCTCCCGAGATGGTGCGCTGAGGCGGTACCGAAGGTGCTGCCGGAAGAGAGCCTGAGCGTCCCGTATCCGTCGAATAGCTGACCGGTGGCGGCAAGGGAGCCGGCTCGGCAACAGGCGCCGCTGGCGTTTCAGGTGCCGGCCCGGGTTGAACCGCTGCTCCACCGGCAGAAGGCGCAGAGGTTGTTTCAACCGGCGCTGCTTCCTTCCCCGGTTCGGCCACGGGAGCGGGGGCAGCACCTTTCGCTGCACGCGTGGTAGTGCTCCCTTCATCAGCAACGGCAACACTGTCCAGGTCACGGGGAAAAGGCATCTGGATCCTGGCGGCGAGATTGAACACCTCCTTGCCGCGCTGCTGGGTCACCGGAGACAGAAAATGCGGCGCATCGAAGGCGGGCGAATTCTGCAGCAAGGCGATCAGGGAAGATGCCGAACTGGAGGTGCCATTAATGGTCAGGGTATTGCCCTTGACTTCCATGCGCTGTAACGAAGTATCGTCGGGCAGCAGATTCGTCAGCACCTGCAGCACATCCAGCACGGGCGGGAAAGCCCGCCACTGGTCACGGATCTTCTCCAGCGATTGGATCTCCGCATCCACTTTCTCACGCAGCTTTATCACTTCGCCCGCCTTGCCGCGCAGCACAGCTTCCCTGGCCTGCAGAGACATGGCGATATTGCGCTTCTGCCACAGGGGCAGGGCCATGGCTGCGGCAAGCAGAATGACGACAAGGGCGACGGGCAGCATCTTCTGGGTCAGACGCCTGAGATTGAGCTTCGGACGCAGCTCCGGAGGCAGCAGGTTGGCCTCGTCCCACAGGCCGGACGCGCTGAGCGTGTCCACCGCGATTCCTGCCGAGCGCAGCGCGTTCAGCCAGTCGTCCACACGCTTGCGCGGCACCAGCGCCACATCGACTGACAGCATTTCCGCGCCACCACCGCGGCTGTTGATGTGATAGTCGAAATAGACCTGGTCCGCAGGGAAAGGCGTAAAACGGTCCAGCTCGAAGCTGATTACCTGGCGCAGATTTTCCTGGGCTGCGGCAGGCAATGCCACCGTGCGCTTCAGCAGCCAGTTTACAGGCACGAAAACGGTTAGCGGATGTTCATGGGGCTTGAGCAGGGACGCGATGGACGGATCGAAAACGCTGCTGCCCAGCTGCATCTCGCCCAGCTGGCGACCGTCGCGATACAGCTCGGCATGGTCTTCCGAGATTTCGAGAATATAAGGCGTCACGCCGGAAGCCATGCGCTCCGCCATTCCGGCAGGAAGACAGGCAAACAACTGCTTGCGGATGGCGCGAAGCTGGGCCAGGCTGGAGGTTCTTTCAGCCATGTCAGCCCTCTTCTTCCGGTAGCGCCACACGCCCCAGGGATGGGAGTTTGCCGAATTTTTTCTGTAGCAGCATATAACCTTTGCGTGTCTTGGATTCCATACCAACAACCATTTCACCCTGGGACTTTCCTCCCCCCGGGAGATCCACTTCGGCAAACAGCCGGAAGCGTGTATTTCTGCCTTTCTTGAGAAATGCGCCGCCAAAAGGTGGCTGGGGTACAGGCAGGCCCTGATCCAGCGCCTGCTGCCGGTCGGCCAGATACTGATCGACTTCCTGCGGCGTCACACCCGGCGTGGCCAGCAGCACTTCTCTCGAAGCAAATGCGGGATTGACTGTACGTTGCCGCGCATCCACGGTCAATGCCCCGGCCAGTTTTTTGTACATATCCGCACTGATGCCCAAAACCTGTTGCAGTTCCTCTATGGAAAGGAAATAGGCATCACGGGCACCGATGGGCCTGCCTTCAGACCGGTATTCCCGGTCTTCGGCACCCTCTGCGTGAGTGGCATTGTCCGGATCACGCCAGTCCACGATGGCATCGCGTACCGCCAGCGCCTGCTCTTCTTCCAGCCCCATGGACCTGAGCAGGCTCAGCAGTACCTTGTCATCCACCCGGTTGATATCGATGCGCGCATTTTCGGGCATGGCACCGATCCAGATCGTTCGTCCGGCAAAATTCCAGGGGTGCAGACGGCCATCCATGGGCCAGGGGTTGTTTTCGATGGGGCGGGAGCGCCTTTCGAGCATCAATGCCATGAAGTTCAGGCCGGCACTGACCAGCGCCCTGCCTTCACGCTCCTGCCGGATGTTGCCGGTCATGGCGACACCGGTACGCTGCACCGTGGCCATGGCGCCGGCAATGACGCTGAGCAACACGATCACCCAGAGCACCAGCACCAGCGCGATTCCTTTTTGGCGTCGTGTCTGCATCATTCAGTACCCCGGCAGCTCGAAAGTCATGGGCGGCCACGGGCCTTTCTGGTCTGTGATCTCCATGCGCACCAGCATGGGCAGATAGGGATGATCATCCCAGCCATCCGTCCAGTCGGCAAAATCATCACCCTTGTTGGCAACACCGTAGTAGGAAAACTTCAGACTCTTGATTTCATCCACGAGCACCGATTCACTGTACCAAGCCCGCAGCTCGGGCTTCTCCTTTACGCCGAGCAGCACCGAAGGTCCGGACAGGGGATGCCAGCGGGGCAGGCCCGCATCACCGGACAGCACCTCGGGGTGATAAAGCCAGCGGCGCAGAATCAGCTGCGTCCTGCCACCCTGGCGCGCTTTCTGCAGCCGGATGATATACAGGCCGCCGCTGCCCAGGTGCGCCGGCATGGGGCTGACGAACTCCACCGCCTGGCTGTTGCCCTTGAAGAAAAACACGTTGCCGCCTTCGGATTTCACCTGGCTGTTCAGCGCCCTGGCCTGTCTGAAGCGGTCCGACAGATACTGCCATACCATGCTGATGCTTGTGTCGCGCTCGAGACGCGTCTCGCTGGCATCCCAGGCCTTGCCCGCAAAACGCAGGGCGCCGAACAGCAGCAGCATCATGATCCCCATGAGTGCCAGGGAAATGAGCATCTCCAGCAGGGTGAAGCCCCGGCTGCAGCCTTTGCGGGCAGGGAAAGCGGGGGATTCCACTATTTGTCACTCAGGCGCAGGGTATCGAGGACATAGCGGCGCCCGTTCTGTCCCCAGGTGACTTCGACGTGTACGTGATAGGGCTTGAAGCTGTGAGGCATGTCCTCCAGTTCTTCCCAGGGCAGCACATCCACTTTCCAGCGGAAACCGCCTTTTTCCTCTCCCTGTTCGCTGCCCTGACGCAGAGGCACCTTGTCTGCCACTTCTGCCAGCTTGGATTCGGCGATGATCATGGCGTTGGTGTAGTTGCCCGCCACCGCCAGATTGCGCAGACTGCCACCGAAGGCCTGGTACAGTACGCCCAGGGACATGGCCAGGATGGCGAAGGCCACCAGCACTTCCAGCAGGGAAAAGCCCTGTTGACGGTACATCAGCTGTTCGGTTCCACGTCGAGGATACGCACTTTGCCCGTGAGCCAGTCCACATCAACGCCGAAGCCACGCTCGCCGTAGCTCAGGGTGATGCGGCCACCGGTAGAGCCGCCATCGGGAAAGAAGCGGATGGCGCCGATGTTTTCACCCAGGGTTTCACTTTCGGCGGTGAGGATCTCGATCTTGAGGTTCGCCGGAATGGCATAGTTTTTCTTTCTGCCGGTGATCTGGAAACTGTGCTTTTCCACATCCACGGTCAGTGTGGCTTCCTCCCTGACCGTCAGCGCATGGTTGCGGGCGTAGCGCAACCCGGCGGCCAGCTCACGGGAAGCGGACTTGAGCTGGGTGCCGGGGAGTGCGCTGGATATCATGGGTGGCACCACGGTCATCAGGATGGCCATCAGCGCCATGACCACGATCAGCTCCAGCAGCGTAAATCCCCGGTCACGCAAGAATTCAGTCCCAGCTGTTGATATCCCTTTTCTCACCCTCTCCGCCGGGGCTGCCATCGGAACCATAGGAAACAATATCGAAATCGCCATGCTCGCCAGGGAACCGGTATTGATAGTCGTTGCCCCAGGGATCCTTGGGCAGTTTGTCCAGCACCGGCTTGCCGCCATTGACACCCTTGGTCAGCTCTTCCAGGGACTGGGGATAATGCCCGGCATCCAGCCGATACAGGTCCAGAGCGCCCTTGAGGCTGCCGATCTGGGTGACCGCCGCATCATGTTTTCCCTTGCCGAACTGATCCATGACCCTTGGACCAACCAGCCCCGCAAGCATGGCGAGGATCGCCAGCACGACAAGCAATTCCAGCAGGGTAAAACCCGAATTACTACGATATGTCTTGATTTTCATACTACTTTTCAATCTCCTTAACAAATTCAGATACGACTGCCGTTTCCGGCTGTCACAGCGCCAGATCGTTGGCGCCCAGTATGGCCAGCATGATGGATACGATGATACCAGCCACGATAAGACCCAGACCCACGATCAGTGCAGGTTCGAGGAGGGTCAGCAGACGCTTTACACTGGCGCGTACTTCGTTGTCGAAAACATCCGCCACCTTGTTGAGCATGGGTTCCAGGTTGCCGGACTCCTCGCCCACCTTGATCATCTGCAGCGCAAGAGGTGGCAGTATACCCTTTTCGATCAGGGGATCGGCCAGCCCTTTTCCCCGTTTCAGGCTGTCCGCCGCTTCCTCGATGGTTTCTGCGATAACGGTGTTGCTTATGACATCTTTC
>DRLF01000232.1 GCA_011051425.1 Thiolapillus brandeum
AAATCACCGGGCGAACACTGCTTCCTGAATGTGGCAATCCTGCGGCAGCGCAGCTGATGAATTTCCCTGCCGATCTGTTTTCCGTGGATATGGGCGGGTACGTCCCTGGCGGAAATGTCCCTGGTGAGTGCATGGATACGGCGCAAATAGTCTGCCTGGGGATAAGGCTGATCCTGGAGCCCTTTGCGTCCCTGGGCATCGCTCTGACAGGCCAGCAGGAAGCGTTCGAAATCTTCAGGAGCACGCCAGGCGTCCAGATCATCCAGGAGCTTTGCCAGGGTTCTGGGCTTGAGCTCAAAGGCCAGATGCACCATGAGATGATAGCGGGATGTCTTGCGGGCCAGCTTCCGGTAGTGTTCGGGGATGCGCAGGCGCCGGCAGACCCGGTCGACCAGGGGGACGCCCAGCGCTTCATGCCCGCGGTGACTGGGCCAGTATTCGGGAGGCGTCACCGCCTTGCCCAGGTCATGCACCAGCACCGCAAAGCGCACCAGGGGGTCTGTGGTGAGTTCGGTAACGCGGTCCAGTGCCATGAGCACGTGAATGCCGGTGTCGATCTCGGGATGATATTTTTCCGGCTGGGGAATGCCGAACAGGGCGTCCACTTCGGGCAGGATTTCTTTCAGCGCGCCCAGTTCCCGCAGCACTTCGACGAAGCGCCGGGGTGATGGTGCGCACAGGGCGCGGTGCAGTTCCTGCCAGATACGTTCCGGGGCGAGGGAAGTCAGGTCACCTCTTGCTGTCATGTGTCGGGCGAGTGTTGCGGTTTCTTCTGCGATGGAAAAATCCAGTCCGGCGGCAAGACGCGCCAGGCGCAGGATGCGCAGGGGGTCATCACTGAATGACGGCAGATGCCGGAGAATACGCTGTTCCAGGTCCCGGCGGCCATGAAAAGGGTCGATGATCCGTCCCTCCCTGTTCATGGCGATGGCGTTGATGGTCAGATCACGCCGCGCCAGATCGTCCTCCAGAGAAATACCGGGGCCTGTGGTCAGATTGCCGTCAGCATCCCGTCCTCTTGCCAGGGCATATTCTTCCTTGCTGCGGGGGTGCAGGAATACGGGGAAATCCCTGCCCACCTGTTGAAAACCGCGGGCCAGCATTTCTTCGGGGGTGCTGCCCACCACCACCCAGTCACGGTCATTGTGGGGTCGGTCGAGCAACCGGTCGCGTACGAAGCCGCCCACGAGGTAGGCGTCCAGACCCTGTTCTGCGCTGTCGTGGGTGGTCATTGCTGTCAGCGCAGCGCTGGTGGAATCCAGCTGTCATCATCATCCGCGCTATCACGCATTTCCCGGATGAGCTTTTTCGCCCGGATTTCATCCTTTTCATCGACGAACACCCTGACGATGCCCAGGGCGGGTAGTTCGCCCATGGCGCCCTGCAGGTAGTCGCCACCGACCCTGGCATCGATGCCATTGCCGATGAGGTAGATCTTGATGGAATGCGCCTCGATGGAGTTCAAGGCATCGAAAACAGGAATCACCCGCCCTGTTCGCGAATAAGCCTGTCCCTGTCTTTCGCATCCTGTTGCATCTGTTTTTCCAGGCCCTTGGCCTTGTCCAGCGCCTTCATCTGTGAGTCCCAGGGGTTGAAGTGCTTTTCCGGTGGTTTTTCCGGCTGACTGTCTGAACAGGCGCCCAGAAGCAGTGTCATGGCCAGAACCAGTAAGCGCGTGTTCATGACTGTTCCTCATAGGTCAGCGCCTGGCCATGAGTGCCGTGGCTGTCCGGACCCATCAGCCACAGGTACAAAGGCATGAGCGCTTCGGGCAGCTTTACCCTGTTGATGTCTTCTCCGGGGTAGATGGTCTTGCGCATGTTGGTGCGGGTAGGGCCGGGGTCGAGGCTGTTTACACGCACCGGGGTGTTTTCCAGCTCTTCTGCCAGCGCCTGCATCAGTCCTTCCTGGGCGAACTTGGCGGCGGCATAGGCACCCCAGTAGGCGTGGGCCCTGCGTCCCACACTGTCGGAAGTGAAGATGACCGAGGCATCTTCAGCCTGGAGCAGCAGGGGCATGCAGGTCTGGGTGATGAAGAAGGGTGCATTGGCGTTCACCTGCATGACCTTCATCCAGTCCTGGGGGTCATAGTCCTTGATGCGGCTCAGATAAGGATTGATGGCGGCATTGTGCAGGATGCCGTCGAGTCGGCCGAAAGTCTCTTTCAGTTTATCTCCCAGCTCTTCATAGTCATGGAGGGTGGCGCCTTCCAGATGCATGGGGTAGATAGCCGGAGTCGGAGCGCCCAGGCTCTCGATTTCGTCATAGACGTTTTCCAGATTCGGCAGGGTCTTGCTCAGCAGCACAACGGTTGCGCCGTGTGTGGCATAGGCGATGGAGGCTGCCCGGCCGATACCGCTGCCGGCGCCGGTAACCAGGATCACGCGATCCTGCAGCAGGTTGGAAGGAGCTTTGTAGTTGTTCATGGCTGTCTGCTTGTATGACGGTACAGCGGCCTATATTAACAGACGTCACCCGTTCCTACAGCAACGCCAGCAAATCCTGTGGCCGCTCGAGGTCGAAATCAGCCTGCCACTCTTCCGGCCGGTCATCTTCCTGCAGGTAGCCGAAGAGGGCGCAGGCGGTGGGCATACCGGCGGCCTTTCCCGCTTCGATGTCCCTCTCGGCATCACCCACATACAGGCACCTTTCCGGTGGCGTTGCCAGCAATGTGCTGGCGTGTACCAGGGGTTGTGGATGGGGTTTCCTGTGCTCGCAGGTGTCGCCGCTGATGATGACTTCTGTGCCGCAGGGCATGGGCAATGCCTGCATCAGTGGATCGGTGAGCCAGGCGGGCTTGTTGGTCACGATACCCCAGGGGATGCCTTTCCGGCACAGGGCTTCGAGTACCTGATCCATGCCCGGAAACAGTCGCGTGTGTTGACAGATATTTTTCAGATACACATCCAGCAGGTGCAGGCGCCGCTCCTCGAAGCCTTCATCCTGCGGCTCCATGGCGAAGCCCCGGCGGATCAGCGCGATACCGCCGTGTGAGACCACGGGGCGGATCTTTTCGAAAGGCAGGGGCTGACGGCCGAAATGCTCCAGTGTGCGGTTCAGGGCATGGGCCAGATCCGGGGCCGTATCCGCCAGGGTGCCGTCCAGGTCGAACAGCAGGCAATCGATGGCGGGTTTCATTCAGCCGCTTTTTGTGTGGCTACCAGATAGTTCACGTCCACGTCGGAGGGGTCGAGCCTGTATACCCGGGTAAGAGGGTTGTAGGTCATGCCGCTGATGTCCTGCATTTCGAGGTCGGTCTGGCGGATCCACCGGCTCAGCTCCGACGGGCGGATGAAGCGCGCATAGTCATGTGTGCCTTTGGGCAGCAGGTGCAGAACGTACTCCGCGCCGACGATGGCAAACAGATAGGATTTGGGATTGCGGTTGATGGTAGAGAAGAACACTTTGCCGCCCGGTTTGACCAGCGTGGCGCAGGCAGTGACGATGGAGGACGGATCAGGCACGTGCTCGAGCATTTCCATGCAGGTGACCACATCGAACTCCCCGGGCATTTCCTGGGCCAGCTTTTCCACCGGTATCTGACGGTAGTCCACGTCACGGCCGCTTTCCAGCAGGTGCAGGCGCGCCACTTCCAGGTTGGCATCACCCATGTCGATACCGGTCACATGAGCGCCCTTCTCCGCCATGGATTCCGCCAGGATGCCACCGCCACAGCCCACGTCCAGCACCTTCCTGTCCGCCAGTCCGCCTGCATGTTGCTCGATATAGCCCAGGCGCAGGGGGTTGATCTCGTGCAGGGGCTTGAACTCGCTGTTGGGGTCCCACCAGCGCGAAGCCAGTTCCTCGAACTTGCTGATTTCCGAAGGATCCACATTGTGGTGTGCATGGTCGGGCATGATCGGCTTACCGTTGATATCAGATGGGATCATTCTAGCAAATTTGCCGGATCAGGATTGTTGCTGCAGTTTATCCTGCCAGCTGCCGGTGTCGGCCATCAGCCTGTTTACATTGATGCGGGTCAGTTCGCCGTCAGACAGTAGCAGCTCACCGTTCACCCAGACATGGCTGACCTGTTCCCGGCCGGCGGAATACACGATCTGGGAGACCGGGTCGAACATGGGCTGGGTTTCGATACGCTGCAGGTCGATGGCCGTGATATCGGCTGCCTTGCCCGGGGTCAGGGAGCCAATATCCGCCTCCAGCCCCAGTGCCCTGGCGCCGTTGATGGTGGCCATTTCCAGCACCCGGGTCGCGGGGAGCGCTTCAGGATTCCCGGCCACGCCCTTGCCCAGCAGGGCAGCGGTCTGCATCTCGCCAAGCATGTCCAGATCATTGTTGCTGGCGGCACCGTCCGTGCCCAGGGCAACGTTGATGCCGGCAGCCAGTAGCCGGGCAACGGGACAGAATCCCGAGGCCAGCTTCAGATTGGATTCGGGACAATGCACCACATGGCCACCGCTGGCCGCATAGGCTTCGATTTCATCATCCTGCAGCTGGGTCATGTGTACGGCGATGAGGCTGGGTCCGGTCAGGCCCAGCTGGCGTAACCTCGTGAGGGGGCGCATGCCATACTGTTTCCGGCTCTGCCCGATTTCGTCCGCCGTTTCATGAACGTGCATGTGAATGGGCAGATCCAGCTCGTTGGCCAGGGTGCGTACGCGCAGCAGGGGTTCGTCAGATACGGAATAGGGCGCGTGAGGCGCGAAGATGGCGCTGACGGTGGATTCGTTGCGGAAAGTATCATGCAGCGCCAGCGCACGTTCCAGGTAACCGTCGGCATCGGAGGCCCAGGCGGAAGGGAAGTCGATGAGTATCATGCCCAGCACCGCCCGCATGCCGGTTTCCAGGGCGACTTTTCCGGTGACGTCCGGAAAGAAATACATGTCGTTGAAACAGGTGGTGCCGCTGCGGATCATCTCCGCCATGGCCAGACGGCTGCCATCAGCGACAAATTCCGGACTGATCCATCGCTGCTCGGCAGGCCAGATGTGCTTTTCCAGCCATTCCATCAGCGGGATATCGTCGGCCATGCCCCGGAACAGGCTCATGGGCGTGTGAGTGTGAGCATTGATCAGGCCGGGGATCAGGGCATGTCCCGGCAGTTCAATGACCTGTTCTGCGCTGAGTTGTTCCCTTGCCTCCTGCGAAGGTAAAAGGGCAGTGATGCGCCCCTGTTCGATGGCGACGGCATGGTGTTCCAGGACCCGGCTTGCCGGTTCCACGGGAATGATCCAGCGGGCGTGTATGAGACTGTCTGCGTGCATTTTTTTTCCTTGTCTGGCAGGTGGCTATAAAATACCGGAAATCTGTTCCGGAACCCAACACTTATGAAAACTATCAAACTCGACCGTCCCGCTGCTCCTGATGATGCTGCCCTGTGGCAGGATGGAGAGCTGTTGCTGCTGGACCAGCGCCTGCTGCCACAGGAAGAAAAATTCATCCATTGCGAGAATGCTGCAAACGTGGCCAGTGCCATTGCTGACATGGTGGTGCGTGGAGCCCCGGCAATTGGGGTGACGGCGGCTTATGGCGTGGTGCTGGCAGCCCGGGATGCCTGGCGGGGCGCAGGTCCGGGCTGGAAGCAGGCCATGCAGGATGACCTGTCCCGCCTGGAGGCTGCCCGCCCCACGGCGGTAAACCTGGCCTGGGCCATCGCCCGTATGGGGCAGTTGGTACAGACCCTGGCCGATGATGCAGATCCGGAACCGGCGCTGCTCGCCGAAGCCCGGGCCATTCATGATGAGGATATCGCCGCCAACCACGTGCTTGGCGATCTGGGGGCTTCTCTCATTGAAAAGCGGACGGCGGTCATCACGCACTGCAATGCGGGCGCGTTGGCCACGGGCGGTTATGGTACAGCACTGGGTGTGATCCGCAGTGCCTGGGCGGCCGGGAAACTCACCCAGGTATATGCCGATGAAACCCGGCCCTGGCTGCAGGGCAGCCGTCTCACAGCCTGGGAGCTGGTGCGGGACGGCATTCCTGTCTCGCTGCTGGCCGATGGTGCGGCGGCGGCACGCCTGGCCGCTGGTGGTGTGGACTGGGTCATCGTGGGCTCGGACCGCATCGCCGCCAATGGCGATGTGGCCAACAAGATCGGGACTTATTCCCTGGCCCTGGTTGCCAAAGCCCATGGTGTGAAGGTCATGGTGGCGGCTCCCACCTCCACCATCGATATGCACTGTCCCTCGGGGGCGGACATACCCATCGAAACCCGTGATTCTGAAGAGCTGCTGTCCTGTGGAGGCAAAAGGGTGGCCAGCGCGGGGGCGAATGCCTGGAATCCGGTGTTCGATGTCACTCCGGCGGGGTTGGTGGATGCGATCGTCACGGAAAAGGGGATTATTCGTTCGCCAGACGTAAAAAAGCTCCGTCAGCACATGATATGAATCCCCCTGAGGGCCACATTTGCGTTTTGCGCGGATTTTCCATGTGACCCGCACCCCGGGGATGGAATTATGGTAAAATTCGGCCCCTAATTGTTTTAGCCACTCAGGCCGTTTACACACATGACTGATTTCGCCAAGGAAGTCCTTCCGGTCAATCTCGAAGACGAGATGCAGCATTCCTACCTTGATTACGCCATGAGCGTCATCGTGGGAAGGGCTTTGCCGGACGTCAGGGACGGGCTCAAGCCGGTGCATCGCCGGGTGCTGTACGCCATGAGCGTGCTCAACAACGACTGGAACAAACCCTACAAGAAATCCGCCCGCGTGGTGGGTGATGTCATCGGTAAGTACCATCCCCATGGCGACACCGCGGTGTACGACACTATCGTGCGCATGGCCCAGCCGTTTTCACTGCGCTACATGCTGGTGGATGGGCAGGGTAACTTCGGTTCCGTGGATGGCGATTCCCCCGCCGCCATGCGTTATACCGAAGTGCGCATGGCCAGGATTGCGCATGAACTGCTGGCGGATATCGAAAAGGAAACCGTCGATTTCATTCCCAACTACGATGAATCCGAATCTGAACCCACCGTGCTGCCGGCCAAGGTGCCCAACCTGCTGGTCAACGGTTCCTCGGGCATCGCTGTGGGCATGGCGACCAACATCCCGCCGCATAACCTGACGGAAGTGATCGACGCCTGCGTGGCGGTCATCGACAATCCGGACATAGCCATTGACGAGCTCATGGGCTATGTGCCGGGGCCGGATTTTCCCACGGCGGGCATCATCAATGGCGCCAAGGGCATCCGTGAAGCCTATCGCACCGGGCGGGGCAAGATCTATGTGCGCGCCCGCACCCATTTCGAGGACATGGACAACGGCAAGCAGCGTCTGGTGGCCACCGAGCTTCCCTACCAGGTGAACAAGGCGCGGCTCATGGAAAAGATTGCCGAACTGGTCAAGGACAAGAAGATCGAAGGCATCACCGAGATGCGTGATGAATCCGACAAGGACGGCATGCGCATGGTGATCGAATTGCGCAAGGGTGAAGTGGGTGAAGTGGTGCTCAACAACCTGTTCAA
>DRLF01000233.1 GCA_011051425.1 Thiolapillus brandeum
TGGCCGCGTTTGGGTTCCACAGTCCATACCGGATGCTGCTTTACCCAATAACCTGATCGCCATGCTCTGGAGTGATCTGGAAATCATCTACGATGACGGGGCAAGTGGCACGCAAAAAGGCATCACCCTGGCAACAGTGGGCAAGGATCTTTCCATCGTGGAGTACGATGATCCGGAAGTATGGAACAGCGGTGCTTCTGTAGGAGATTTCGAGGTGGTCATCAACAGCACGGTAAACAATGACCCCGGCCATCCTGAAATCATCGTTGCCTTCGACAACCTGAATCCTGACGCCTTGCCCGACCTCGCCACCGTCGGTGTTGAGAGCATCGGTGGCAGGGAAGCCGCAGCCTACCTGAACAATGCCGATCCTGCTGTCCTCAGCGATGGTCTCATGGTGTGTTTCGACTATCAGAAACACCCCGGCAACTGCAGGGACTACTGGATCCTGGATTCAGGAAGCGTCGTCAACCAAAAAGCCTATGAAGCTACCAAAGTCATCTTTGCGGGAAAAGACTTTGCGGTGGGCGAGGGCGGCAATCTGGTGCTGCAATCGGGAGGCATTGTGGGTTTGTTCCCGGGGTTCAGGGTGGCAGCCGGCGGCTCCATGAGTGTGTCCGTGGATTTTGCATCGGTGTGCCCGTTGTAGCCTTCTGCCGTGTTTTCCCGAAGCAGGGGGCGTAAGTCCCCTGTTTTTTGGGAAGTGTAGTGGGATTCAGGGTATAATCCGCCCCCTTTTCCCGCATCTGGCCCCAAATTGTGATCAGTAAACTCCGTAACATCGCCATTATCGCACACGTCGACCATGGCAAAACGACCCTCGTCGATGAACTTCTGAAACAGTCCGGCACTCTTGGAGAGCGCTTTGGCGAGGTCGAGCGGGTGATGGACTCCAATGATCTGGAAAAGGAGCGGGGCATCACCATTCTTTCCAAGAATACGGCCATCAAGTGGAAGGATTACCGCATCAACATCGTGGACACCCCGGGCCATGCCGATTTCGGTGGCGAGGTGGAACGGGTGCTGTCCATGGTGGATTCGGTGCTGCTGCTGGTGGATGCCGTGGAAGGACCCATGCCCCAGACGCGTTTTGTTACCCAGAAAGCCTTCGAGCATGGTTTGCGTCCCATCGTGGTGGTGAACAAGATCGACCGCGATGGCGCCCGCCCGGACTGGGCCATCGACCAGGTGTTCGACCTGTTCGACCGCCTGGGCGCCACGGATGAGCAGCTTGATTTTCCCATCATCTATGCCTCGGCCATCAATGGTTATGCTTCCGATGACAGCGAGGTGCGCGAGGGGGATATGACGCCCCTGTTCCAGGCCATCGTGGACAATTGCCCGGCGCCGGAGGTGGATCCTGACGGGCCTTTCCAGATGCAGATCTCCAACCTGGACTACAGCAGCTACGTGGGCGCCATCGCTGTGGGGCGCATCACCCGGGGCAAGGTACGGCCCAACCAGCAGGTGATGGTACACAAATATGACGGGGAAGAGCACAAGGCCAAGATCGGCATTGTGTACGGTTATATGGGACTGCAGCGCCATGAAGTGCCCGAAGCCAGCGCCGGCGACATCATCGCCATCACCGGCATCGAGGCGCCCAATGTCTCCGATACCCTGTGCGATCCAGAGCACGTGGAACCCCTGCCGCCCCTGACCGTGGACGAGCCCACGGTATCCATGACCTTTCAGGTCAACACCTCGCCTTTTGCCGGCAAGGAAGGCAAGTACCTGACCTCCCGCCAGCTCAAGGAACGTCTGGAGCGGGAACTCATCGCCAACGTGGCCCTGCGCGTGGAGGAAGGCACGGATCCCGAGAAGTTCAAGGTCTCCGGTCGCGGGGAGCTGCATTTGTCCATTCTGCTGGAGAACATGCGCCGGGAAGGCTTCGAGCTGGCGGTTTCCCGTCCCGAGGTCATCTTCCGGGAAATCGATGGCGAAGTCTGCGAGCCCTACGAGCAGCTCACCGTGGATGTGGAGGAACAGCACCAGGGCGCCATGATGGAAGCCCTGGGGCAGCGCAAGGGACAGCTCAAGGACATGACCCCGGACGGCACCGGCCGGGTGCGTCTGGACTACATTATTCCTTCACGGGGTCTGATCGGGTTCCAGACCGAATTCATGACCAGCACCTCGGGCACTGGCCTCATGTACCATGTATTTGATCACTATGGCCCGGCTCAGCACGGCGGCATCGCTCCGCGCAGCAATGGCGTGCTGATTTCCAACAGCATGGGAAAGGCGCTGGCCTATGCGCTGTTCAACCTGCAGGAGCGGGGGAAACTGTTCGTGGAGCATGCGCAGGATGTGTACGAAGGCCAGGTGATCGGCCTGCATGCACGGGACAATGACCTCACCGTCAACCCCACCAAGGGCAAGCAGCTTACCAATGTGCGCGCCTCCGGCAAGGACGAATCACTGATCCTCACACCGCCGGTGCAGTTCAGCCTGGAACAGGCCCTGGAGTTCATCGAGGATGATGAACTGGTGGAAATCACCCCCGGCGCCATACGCATCCGCAAGAAATTCCTCAAGGAGCATGAAAGGAAAAAGGCGCGCCGGGAAAGCGTCTGATTCAGTCGACACTGTGCGACTTTGAAAGCCAACCCAACAGGGTCAGGCAGGGGTGTGTAGCCTGTCCTGCAGCCAGTTTTTCAGCCCGCCGCCAAGGATCTTCAGCACCAGCCACAACAGGCCCGCGAGCCTGGGAAGCAGCAGCAACATGGATTTCCAGGCGGGCTCGGATTTTTCATTGCCATCGGCGGCCTTGGGAAAGGCGATACACATTGACATTCACTCCCTTTTTTATGGAATGAGGCCAGCCTACCCCCGGTTCAGGCTTCATTGCCATGATAAATGTCAGCCCGCAGGTCCGGTGGCATCTGCAGGTAATAACCCTCCTCGGCCAGCTGCTTCAGCACCTTCTCCACATTTGCCCGGGCCAACCGGCGTTCCGGATGCAGCTCCAGCTCCATCACCAGGGTGGCCGGTGCGCCGAAACGTGCCATGAGCAACTCAGGTACA
>DRLF01000234.1 GCA_011051425.1 Thiolapillus brandeum
AACGATATGGGTGAATTGTATTGTTTTCCTTCCGGGGCACCTGTGGCGTGCAATACGCAAACGCTTGAGTCCGGTTTTCGCGAAATGATGAATGGGCCAGGGTTCATTGGCAGCTGACAACAAGGTTAATGAAAATAATTTTTATAAACCGGTACTTTTTTCCGGACCATTCGGCAACGAGCCAGTTGCTTGGCGACCTGGCTTTTGACCTGGCTGGCGGAGATGTCCGGGTTATGGTTATAAGCAGCCGGCAGATCTACGACGACCCTGCCGCCAGGTTGCCCGCGCGCGAGCAGATCAGGGGAGTGGACGTGTCGCGGGTATGGACGTCTTCGTTCGGTCGCGCTGCCCTGGTTGGCAGGGCCATTGACTATATTACCTTTTATTTCAGTGTGTTAATCAGGCTTCTGCTGGAGGCCGGGAAAGGGGATATCATCGTTGCGAAGACGGATCCCCCATTGATATCCGTTGTCGCCTGTTTCGCGGCAAAGAGAAAGGGCGCGAATCTGGTAAACTGGGTACAGGATCTCTTCCCGGAGGTGGCTGTCGAGCTTGGTGTCGGCTTTCTCAGGGGGCGGCTGGGCCGGGTGTTGCAGCGCGTTCGAAACTACTCCCTGCAACAGGCCAGGTGGAATGTCGTTCTCGGGAAACGGATGCGGAACAGGCTGATTGATGAAGGCATAGCCGCGGAACGCGTCACTATAATTAATAACTGGTCCGATGCCGAAGCGGTATACCCGGTAGACAGAAACAGAAACAGGCTGAGAAAGCAGTGGGGCCTGTCCGGCAAGTTCGTGTTGGGTTATTCGGGCAATATGGGCCGGGCACATGAATTCGACGTGATTCTTGATGCCGCTGAACTGCTGCGCGAAAGGAAGGATATCGTTTTTCTGTTTATTGGTGACGGGGCGAAACGGCCGTGGATCGAGGAGCAGATCAGTGCCCGCAGGATGACGAACGTGATACTGAAGCCCTATCAGCCACGGGCTGATCTTGCCGAAAGTCTCAGCGTGCCGGATGTCCATTTCATTTCCCTGAAACCGGAACTGGAAGGGCTGATTGTACCCAGCAAGTATTACGGCATTGCAGCAGCAGGGCGCCCGGCTGTGTTTGCGGGTGCGCCTGAAGGAGAGATAGCCGGAATGCTGCGGGATTCCGGTGGCGGGGTCACGGTCGGGTCCAATGACGCAAGGTCACTGGCAAAGGTTATTTCGAGCCTGTCAGAGACGCCGGAGCAGTGTGAGCAGATGGGGGCGAATGCGAGACATGCATTCGATCATCGCTACGGAATGGAAAGAAGCATACGAAAATGGCGCGAAGTGCTTGGTTTCGCGCAGCCGACGGGAGATATCCCGGGGACGGAGTAAAAGATACTGGTGAGCAGAGCATGAACGATACTAGAATTTTCCGGACTACACTTGTGGCATGGCTCCTCTTTGCTGCAGCCGTTTTATTCCTGGGCGCCGTCAGTCTCGACGGGCTGAAGGACCTGGTGCGAGCCTGGGAAAGCCACGAGGAATACAGTCACGGCTTCCTCATTCCGGTTATCGTCCTCTTCCTGGTCTGGCAGAAAAAAAATGAACTGGAAAAAATCCCCTTTGAGGGTTCATGGGCGGGATTGCTGCTCCTGGTGCTGGGCGTGGTGTTGTTCTATGTCGGTGAGCTGAGCGCGCTGTTTATAGTCGTTCAGTATGCATTTATTGTTTCATTGTACGGGCTGGCCCTGGCATGGATGGGCTGGAAAGGCCTGCGGGTGATATGGGTTCCCCTGCTGCTGCTGGCATTTGCAATCCCGCTGCCCGGCTTCCTGTATAACAACCTGTCCGCGCAATTGCAGCTGATTTCTTCCGAGATCGGGGTGTGGGTGATCCGCCTGTTCGGGATTTCCGTATACCTGGAAGGCAATGTGATCGACCTTGGCACCTACAAGCTGCAGGTGGTGGAAGCGTGCAGCGGGCTGAGGTATCTGTTCCCGCTGATGACGCTGGGGTTCATCATGGCCTATATCTACGAGGCCGCGTTCTGGAAAAAAATGCTCGTATTCCTGTCCACCATTCCGATTACTGTGCTCATGAACAGTTTCCGGATAGGCGTTATCGGCGTGCTGGTCGAGTTCTGGGGGCAGGCCATGGCAGAGGGATTCCTGCATGACTTTGAGGGCTGGGTCGTGTTCATGGCCTGTCTTGGCGTGTTGCTGGCCGAGATGTGGCTGCTGTCCTTTGTCGGCCGGGACCGGAAGCCGCTGGCTGAGTCGTTCGCCATAGAGTTTCCCGAGCCTGCTCCGGACGATGTGGAGCGGCAGCCCAGGAGAGTACCCGCGACCCTGTACGTTTCGATAGCGGTGACGGTCGCAGCACTATTGTTGTCCACAACGCTGGAGGGAAGGAAGGAAATTATCCCCGAACGGGAGGATTTCACCCTGTTCCCGCTCAGGCTGGACGGCTGGACCGGAAAGAGAGACAGGCTGGAGTCGATCTATATCGATACCCTGAAGTTTGATGACTACATCATCGCCGACTACATCAGTCCTGACGGGAGGCCCGTCAATCTCTATGTCGCCTACTATGCATCACAGAGCAAGGGGGAGTCCGCCCATTCGCCGCGTTCCTGCCTGCCCGGCGGTGGATGGAAAATGGTTGAATTCGATCAGAAGCAGATTGACGCGACCTCCACGGGTGGTCGCAAGTTCAATGTGAATCGTGTCCTGATAAAGAAAGGAGATTACACGCAACTGGTGTATTACTGGTTCCAGGGGCGTAGCCGTATCATTACCAATGAGTACATGGTCAAGTGGTACCTGTTCTGGGATGCGCTGCATAAAAACCGGTCGGATGGTGCGCTGGTCAGGCTTACCGAGGTAATCAGTCCCGATGAGGATATTCGAGATGCGGAGAAGAGGCTGACCGAGTTTGCCGGTAAGGTCAGTCGTGTCCTCGACGAGTACGTGCCTGACTGAAAATGCTGCTGTTCTCGGCCTTTTTGACAGCGCTGGTCCTGACCATGGTGCTCATTCCGCCACTCATGCGTGTGGCCGTTCGCCTGTCGGTTGTTGATACACCCAACGAAAGGAAGGTCCATACCGGGGTAATACCACGTATCGGTGGTATTGCGATGGTGGTCGGAGCCTGCATTCCGGTCGTGCTCTGGTTGCCGCACACACAGGAGATCCTGGCATTCCTTGGCGCGTTGCTGGTTCTCCTGCTCTTTGGTGCATGGGATGACAGCAAGGAGATCAGTTACCAGCTGAAATTTCTCGGGCAATTCCTGGCAGTTTGCATTGTAGTGTTTGTCGGGGGGGTGAAATTCGAGATTTTCCCTTTCGCAGGGCTGGACCCGGTTCCGGTATACGTATCCATACCGTTTACCATCGTCTTTCTCGTTGGAGTGACCAATGCCGTAAATCTTTCAGACGGCCTCGATGGTCTTGCGGCAGGCGTGGCATTGCTATCCGCCGGTGCGGTTGCGCTACTGGCGAACCTGGTGGATGGCCAGGAGGTCATGTTGATCAGCTTTATTGTAGCTGGCACCATATTCGGTTTTCTGCGCTACAATACCTACCCGGCGCGTATCTTCATGGGCGATACCGGCAGCCAGTTCCTGGGATTCACCGTCGGGGTTTTATCGATTGTGCTGACGCAGCAGGTCAATACCGCCCTGAATCCCATGTTGCCCCTGTTCCTGGTGGGATTGCCAATTGTCGATACCCTGTACGTAATGTCCCGTCGGATCAACGAAGGGCGCTCGCCATTTGCCGCGGACAAGACCCACATGCATCACCGCCTGCTGGATATGGGTATGGCCCACTACGAGGCCGTCAGTGTAATCTATCTCTCTCAGCTGTCTTTCCTGGTCACAGCATTCCTGCTGCGCTACCAGTCTGACGCGGTGGTGTTTCTGGCCTACCTGGGGCTGACAGGCGTGATCCTGGGTGGGCTGTTTCTGCTGAGGCACATGCCGGTGATCGGTTCCAGGCAGCTTACACGGCAGATCAGCCGTCTGGACCGGAGTGAAAAAACCCGTGTCTGGGCGTTGGGTGCCATCAGTTGCGGTGTTTCCGCCTACCTGCTGACAGGGGCGCTCCTGTTGCCCGAGGTACCCTTTGATATTGCCATCAGCTCATTGATTCTGCTGGTTATTCTGATTGTCAGGCTGGTATGGACGCAGTATCTCCGGTTTGTTCCGCTACGCTTGCTGGTCTTTCCCTGCATTGCTTTTACCGTCTACCTCGCACACCGGGATCCTTTGGTGATCACGTTGTTGTCGCCGGCGGTCAGTACCGGGCTGCTCGTTGCCCTGGTGGCGCTCATGTTGCTGGTCATCCGGTCGACAAAAGACCAGACATTTCAGACTACTCCGACCGACCTGCTGGTCATGGCGCTGGCGGGCGGCGTGGGTGTTCTGTACCAGCAGGAGTTGATCGAGGCAACCCTGGTACCGGTCGTGCTCGGCATGGTGGTGTTATTCTACGCCGCCGAGCTGATCATGCGTCATATGCAGAGCACCTGGAATTGCTTTACGCTGGGTATGCTGGCGGTGCTGTCGGTGTTGTCATTCGGGTTACTGTAAATTCAGATCAATAAAAGAGGTGATCATTTTGGCTGGGAAAAACAAACAGAAAGTAGCGCTGATTACCGGTATCACCGGTCAGGACGGGTCCTACCTGGCCGAGCTGCTGCTGGAGAAGGGCTACCAGGTTCACGGCATCAAGCGCCGTGCATCTTCATTCAATACAGACCGTATCGATCACCTGTACCGCGACCCCCACGAGGAGAACCGTAATTTTATTCTCCACTACGGAGACCTGACGGATTCCACCAACCTGATCCGCATCATCCAGGAAGTCCAGCCGGACGAACTGTATAACCTGGCCGCGCAGAGTCATGTGGCGGTATCGTTCGAAACGCCGGAGTATACCGCCAACTGCGACGCGCTGGGGACGCTGCGGCTGCTGGAGGCGATTCGTATCCTGGGGCTGGAGAACAAGACAAAGTTTTACCAGGCATCCACCAGTGAACTGTTCGGCAAGGTGCAGGAAATTCCGCAAAAGGAAACCACGCCCTTCTACCCGCGCAGCCCCTATGCGGTCGCCAAGATGTATTCGTACTGGATCTGCGTGAACTACCGTGAGGCCTATGGCATCTATGCCTGTAACGGTATCCTGTTCAACCACGAATCACCGGTTCGCGGCGAAACCTTTGTGACGCGCAAGATCACGCGCGCAGTGGCGCGTATCAAGCTGGCGCTGCAGGACAAGCTGTTCCTGGGTAACCTGGAATCCAAACGTGACTGGGGGCATGCAAAAGACTACGTCCGGATGCAGTGGCTGATGTTACAGCAGGATGAGCCGGAAGATTTCTGTATTTCTACCGGCGTGCAGTATTCCGTACGGGATTTTGTAAACGCGGCCTTCAAGGAAGTCGGTATCGAGCTGAGCTGGGAAGGCTCCGGGCTTGATGAAAAAGGCATCGACAAGGCCAGCGGCAAGGTGCTGGTGGAAGTAGACCCGGCCTATTTCCGGCCTACGGAGGTAGAAACCCTGCTGGGCGATTCCAGCAAGGCGCGCGAGAAACTGGGGTGGCAGCCGGAGATTTCGCTGGAGGACATGGTGGCGGAAATGGTGCGCGAAGACCTGAAAATCGCCGAGCGCGACGAGCTGCTTAAACGGGAAGGCTTCAAGGTTTTTGATTACAACGAATGAACAGGAACGACAAGATTTATGTGGCCGGGCATCGCGGCCTGGTGGGAGCGGCCATTGTGCGTCGCCTGCGGGAGGCGGGGTTTCAGAACCTGGTTTTTCGTACCAGCAGCGAGCTGGACCTGCGCGAACAGCAGGCAGTGCGGGACTTCTTCGCGGAGGAAAGGCCGGATCATGTAATCCTGGCCGCAGCCAAGGTCGGCGGCATCCTGGCGAACGATACCTACCCGGCGGAATTCATCTACGACAACCTGATGATGGAAGCCAATATCATCCACGCGTCGTACGAGAACAGGGTCAGTAAACTGCTGGCGCTGGGCAGTACCTGCATCTACCCCAAACTGGCCCCGCAACCGATGAAGGAAGAGTACCTGCTCAGTGGCCCGCTGGAGCCGACCAACGAATGGTACGCAGTGGCGAAAATTGCCGGGATCAAGCTGTGCCAGGCCTACCAGCGGCAGTACGGGTGCAAGTTCATTGCCGCCATGCCGACCAATCTCTACGGGCCGGGCGACAACTTTGACCTGGAGAAATCGCACGTGCTGCCGGCGATGCTGCGCAAGTTCCACCAGGCAAAGCTGAACGGGGACCCTGCGGTTACCCTGTGGGGAACCGGCAAGGCCCTGCGGGAGTTTCTGCATGTGGATGATATGGCCGATGCCTGCCTGTTCCTGATGGAACGCTACGATGGTGAGGAAATCGTGAATATCGGCGTCGGTAAGGACCTGGCTATCGCCGAACTGGCCGGGATTGTCCGCGATGTCGTGGGTTTCGAAGGGGAAATTGTGTACGATACCTCCAAACCGGACGGGACTCCGCGCAAGCTGGTGGATGTAGGAAAAATAACCGGCCTGGGGTGGCAGGCGAAAATCGGCCTGCGAGAGGGTATTGCACAGACCTATCAATGGTTCCTGGACAATCAGGCGGAATTGCGCGGGGTTGGCAAGTAGACGCTGACTGGATGAAATATTCTCGTCATTGCGAGCGCAGCGCGGCAATCTCCTGATCGACTGATTTTCGGTTCCGGGATTGCCGCGCTGCGCTCGCAATGACGGGCCAAGTGATTATTTTAAAGTATATCTGGAGAAGAGCATGAAAGCATTCAACGGCACCTTGTCAAAGCTGCTGATCGTTGTGCTGACCGTTGGCCTGTTGTCTGCCTGCGGCGGCAAGGAAGAGCGTAAAGCCAAATACCTGGAAAAGGGCAAGTCCTTCCTGGCGGAAGAAAATTACGATAAAGCCGGCATCGAGTTCAGGAACGTATTGCAGATCGATCCCAAGGATGCACAGGGGTATTACTACCTGGGGCTGGTGCAGGAGAAAAAGCGGAGCTGGTCCGGGGCGCTTGCAAACTTTGACAAGGCAATAAAGCTGGACCCCGCGCTGGTCGATGCGCGTGTGCACCTGGCCCGGCTGTTCCTGGCCCAGGCCAGCGCACCGGCTGTACGTGAAAGCGAAAAGTCCCTGGCCAACGTCATGGGCCTGTTGCAGGAGCAGATCAACGAGATTCGATCCCTGGATCCGGACAACCTGGATGGTCTGGTGCTGGAAGCCACGGTATGGGCCAACGACGGTGAAACGGACAAGGCGATCGCGCAGCTGGAACAGGTGGTCGCCAAAGACCCTGCCAACCAGTCCGGCGTGGTGCTGCTTTCCGGTTTGTACGAGCGGGCGGAGCGTAAGGATGAGGCCGAGGCGGTACTCGAGAAAGCCATTGCATCCGCTGACAAGCCCAGGGTGTTTCAGAAGCGGCTCAGTCAGATCTACACCCTGCACAAAAAGAATGACAAGGCGGAGGCAGTGCTGCGGGAGATCGTGAAAAACGATCCGGACGACATGACAGCCCGCGTGGATCTTGCTTCTTTCCTGGCGAGGACAGAACAGATCGACAAGGCCGAACAGGTGTTGCGCGAAACGATCGCGGCGGACCCCGACGACACACAGCGCTACCTGCTGCTGGCGGAGTTCCTTGCCGCAAAACGTGACAGGCAGGCGGCTATCGACGAGCTGTCAAAGGCTGTCGTGGACAAGCCGGAATTGACTGATCTCAGGTTTGCCCTGGTAAAGCTGTATCTCGCTGATGAACAGCGGGATGAGGCTGTAAAAGTCCTTGAAGACACGATCAGGCAGCAGGGCACCGATCCGGCAGGGCTGCGGGCCCGGGTAATACTGGCGCGCTTGCTGGCCTCGGTTGATATGGAGGATGAACGGGTGCCGGAATTGATAGCGGAAGTGCTCAAGGAAAACCCGGGTGACAACGGTGCGCTGCTGGTCAAGGGCCGGCTGGCCGCGCACAGGAAAGACTATGCGGAAGCAATCGGTGATTTCCGTTCCGTGCTCAAGGACCAGCCGGACTCGGAGGAAGTCCTGCTGCTGTTGTCTGCAGCGCACCTGGCCAACGGCGAAAGGGAACTGGCGGTTGATACCCTGAAGAGCGGTGTCGAGATCACCCCCGCCAGTGTTGCATTACACCTTCGCCTGGCCGGCCTTCTGGCCCGGCAGGGAGATACCGACAATGCATTGAAGCAGGTTGACCTGGTACTGGAGAAGGACCCAAAGAACGAACGGGCGCTGCAGGTGAAGTTCGATCTGCTGGCCAAAAAGGGTGATGCCGAGGGTGTGGAAGAAGTCGCCAGGTTGCTGCAGGAAATCGCCCCGGACAAGGAAACCGGTTATCTCGGGGAAGCGCGGCTGCGTTATGCGCAGAAGGACTATGATGCGGCGCTCACCCTTCTGGACAAGGCGCTGGAGAAAAAACCGGACAGTATTTCGGCCGTGTTGGCAAAAATGGATGTGCTGACGGCGCAGAAAAAGTATGACGAGGCCATGGCCCTGACGGACCGTTTGCTGGAAATCAACCCGGAGATCGCAGAGGCCTACTACCGCAGGGGTCAACTGTTGCAGGCACAGGGTAAAGCGGAAGAAGCCATAAAGCAGTACGAACTGGTCCTGGAAAAGGTGCCGGATTCCGCCGAGGCCTTGAGCGTCCTGATTGGCCTGGAGGTAAAGGAGGGCAGGAAGGCAGAGGCGGAGAAACGCCTGCTGGGTATTCTGAAGGAAAACCCTCAACACGCTTCCGCCAATGGCTTACTGGGCATTTTGTATTCCTCCAGCAAGGATTACGCCGCGGCTGAGAAAGCCTTCGAACGACAGATCGAAATCAAGCCCGAAACGGCTTCCCTGTATATCCAGCTTTCCCAGTCGCGCAGGCTTCAGGACAACGTAGAGGGAGCCATCACAGCGCTGCAGCAGGGGCTCGAGAAGCTGCCGGACAATATCAGCCTGCAGCTGGCGCTGGCGGGTATGCGTGAAATCCAGAAGGACTACGAGGCAGCTATTTCGATTTACGAGAAAGTGCTGGATCAGCATCCGGACAATGCGGTTGCAGTCAATAATCTTGCTGCCCTGTTATCGGACCATCGCAGCGATGCAGCCAGCCTGGAAAAAGCAGCGGAACTGGCGGCAATCCTCGAGCAATCCGGTCAGGCTGCTTTTCTGGATACCGCTGGATGGGTGTATTACCGCAAGGGTGATAACAGTAAAGCCGTTGAGGTGTTGAAAAAAGCAGTGGACAGTCAGCCCGAAGTGCCGGTGTTCCAGTATCACCTGGGTATGGCGTACTTTGGCCTGGGTGACAAGACGGCCGCTGCCGAGCATTTGCGCAAGGCAACGACTGGAGACGCCAGCTACGATGGTATTGATGAGGCGCGTGAGACGCTGAAAAAACTGCCGTAAGGATCAGAACCCGCCACAGTCATCGTGACTGTGGCGG
>DRLF01000235.1 GCA_011051425.1 Thiolapillus brandeum
CCATGGCGGCCAGTTCACCGCCGGACAACACATAGTCTCCAATGGACCATTCCTCGTCCACACAGCAATCCACCAGCCGTTCATCGATTCCTTCGTAGCGGCCCGCCAGCATGATTATGCCGCTGCGCTGCGCCATTTCCCGGGCAGCTTTCTGATCGAAGCGCTGCCCCTGGGGGGTGAGATAAATCACCTGGCTGTCGGGCGCGGCATCCTTTGCCTGCTGCAGCGCCGCCTTGAGCGGATCCACCTTCATCACCATGCCAGGACCACCACCGTATGGCCGGTCATCCACGGTACGGTGGTTGTCTTCCGTGTAATCCCGGGGATTCCACAGCTGCAGGCTGGCCTGCTCACCTTCCAGCGCCTTGCCGGTCACGCCCAGCCTCGCAGCCTGAAACATTTCCGGAAACAGGGTGATCACATCAAAGCGCATCAGAATTCCGGATCCCAGTCCACGACAATACGTCCCTGCGCCAGATCCACATCCTGGATCACCTGCTTCCATATCCAGGGCAGCAGGCGTTCCCGCTCTCCCTGCACCACCAGCACATCATTGGCGCCGGTTTCAAACAAATGGCTCACCCTGCCCAGTTCAACACCCTGGGTAGTAACGACCCGCAGTCCTTCCAGATCGGTCCAGTAATACTCACCGTTCTCTTCGGGCAACTGGCTGCGGCGCACGGCAACAGCCGAATCCATCAGTTCCCGGGCGCTTTCCCTTTCATTGCAGCCCTGCAGCTTCACCAGGACCAGCTTTCCCTGCCTGCGGCCCTTTTCCGGTATCCACTTCTCCCAGCCCTGACCGCGCTGCAGGTACCAGGGCGAATAGTTCAGGATGTTCTCTCTGGGCCGGGTATCGGAAAATACCTTCAGCCAACCCTGGACACCGTGCAGACCGGATATACGACCGAGGGTGACCAGCCGGTCCGGCCCGTCACCCTCGATGCTCTGTTCTTCAACCTGGCTATCCATCATAGCTCAGGCGGCGCGCAACAACCCTCAGGCTGCCTCGCTCTGACCCTGCTTGCGGTACTGGCTGACCAGCTGGGCCACGCGATCGCTCATCTGGGCGCCTTTGGCAACCCAGCTGTCAACATGTTCCAGATCGATGCGCAGAGCTTCTTCATTTTCCTTGGCTACAGGATTGAAAAATCCCAGGCGCTCGATGTAGCGGCCATCACGGGGATTCCGGGAATCCGTAGCAACGATGTGGTAGAAAGGGCGCTTTTTCGCACCGGTTCTGGCAAGACGAATGGTAACCATATTGATTAAAAGCCTTAAAATTCAATGTAATCCAACGATCCAGCATCAAACTGAATCAAGGTAAACGCGGCATTTTACTAGATTTTGAGGGAAAGTGAAGCATTAGAAGCATTTTTTTTGCTTGCGGGGATCTGCGCCACCGAAAGAAAGAACTTGGCCGGCAGACGGGTCTTTTTTGGGGAATCCACAAGATTTCGTAAAACAGGGTAGCACAAATGAATGTAGCGAAGATTGCCATGTTTGCCGGGACACTGCTTCTGTTTGCAGCTGCTGCCGCCCAGGATTTGATATACACCTCCTTTTTCAGCAGCAGCGCAGTAGGCGGCTATGACCCGGTGGCCTATTTTACCGACGGCAAACCGGTCAAAGGCAACAGCAGATTCAAACTCAGATACAAAGGGGCAAACTGGTATTTCGCCAGTGCCGGACACCGCAGGATGTTTCAGATGAATCCGGGGAAATACATACCCCAGTACGGCGGCTATTGTGCCTGGGCGGTCGCCCACAATGACACGGCGAAAGGAGACCCCCTGCAATGGACCATCCACGATGGCAAGCTGTACCTGAACTACGACCAACAGACCCAGGCGGACTGGAACGCTGACAGGGATCACTGGATCGAGGCCGCTGACAGATACTGGCCCCAGGTCATTCAATAGGAGTTTACAAAAACATGAAAAACCGAATCATCCCTCTGTTGAGCTGGATACTGGTCGCCTGGATCTGCAAGGTATTCCTGACTTCCCTGTACTACAAATTCACGGGGCATCCGGACACCGTGTACATCTTCACTACCATTGGCAACTGGTTGCAAACCTATCTTGGTGAAAGCCTGGGCAGCATGTTCTCCCGATATGGCGCCTACCTGATCGGCAGCTTCGAACTGCTGACATCCCTCGTCCTGTTGTCGCCCCTTGTTTTCTGGTTGCCGGAGAAGCTTTCCCCCGGCGCAAACCTGCCCCGGCGTGCTACCCTGCACTGCATAGGGGGACTGATGGCTGCTGTTGTAATGTCGGGCGCCGTCTTCTTTCATCTGTTCTCACCACTGGGCGTGGAAGTGCTCCATGAGGGCAAGGGCGATGGGGGTTCGCTTTTCTATGCTGCCGTTTCCATCCTGGTGTCTGGTATCATTCTGTTCATTCTCAATCGCCAATACCGCACCAATCCAGAATAGTTCATGAATGAAGAAGCAATATTCCAACGCCTGCTGGCGCTGGTGGAGCAATACCATGCCGGGCGCAAACAGGGAAAGTTTCTGGACTACCTGGACCCTGAAACACTGGCGGAAGAACTGGATCTGAAGAAAGACGCGGATGGCGACTGGCAGCAGCTGTTTCAGTGGATCGGGAAGTATCTCCAGCACTCGGTAAAGACGGGGCATCCCGGTTTCCTCAACCGCATGTGGTCCGGCGCCAACCTGCCGTCCATCGTCGGAGAGATCATCACCGCGGTTACCAACACCTCGGCCTGCACCTATGAAGGCGCGCCGGTTTCCACGCTGATGGAGCATTACATGCTCGATACCATGCTGGATCTGGCCGGATTCGGGGAAGGTGAAGGCCAGATGACCACGGGCTCCAGCAACGGGAACATGATTGCCATGCTCGCCGCAC
>DRLF01000236.1 GCA_011051425.1 Thiolapillus brandeum
GGTGCCGCCGGCCAGCACCAGGTCCGCTCTGCCGTTGGCGATGTCCGTAGCAGCGCAGTCCAGTGCCTGCATGCCCGACGCGCAGTTGCGCTGCACGCTGAAGGCGGGTACTTTTTCACCGCAGCCCAGCCGCAGGGAAATGACCCGGGCGATGTTGGCTTCGTCCGGTCCCGAGGAAACACAGCCGAAGATGACCTCGTCCAGGGCATCTGGCGCAAAAGGCATTTTCAGCAGGAGCTGCCGGGCGGCGAATACGGCCAGATCGCTGGCATGAAACGGCCCGGGTGGTCCGCCTGCCTTGAGTTGTGGTGTGCGGCTGCCGTCCACCACGTAGACCGGGTTCTCCTGCAACAGCCTGGAATTTTCTGTCGGTTTCATGATTCAGGCCACATGGTTGCTTGTTATGGGTTCGGATTGCAGCAGGTGCTGCTTTCCATAGTCTTCGAAGCTGTCCACGGCGATTACCCGGCGGCGCAGCATACGCATGGTTTCCAGGGCCTTGAGTTCTTCTTCCGTGATCAGGCCCTTTTCAAGGGCTTCACGTGCCTGGGCAAGCCGGTTCCGCGCAGAAATCACTCCGGACCTGCGGGCACTGCGCAGGGTTTTCTCGACAGGTGCGACAATCGCCGCCTGTTCGAAAGCCTGTTCGACGATGCCCTGGCGATAACGTGCATCGTCCGTGATGAAAATGCCCTGGGTGAGGCGGTCTCTGCTGGCCGAAGGTTTGAGCAGCATGCCTGCCGCCTTGTGACTCATGCGGTCATCAGGTTCGGTGTAGGGAAAGCCGCTGGGAAACAGCACTATCCTCAACAGCCAGGCCAGGGGACGGAAGGGCAGGTTGCGTATCAGCAGGCGCAGGCTTTCCTGCATGCGGTAGAAGGCATTCTCACAGGCCCAGTGCAGCAGGGGCAGGTCTGCTTCCGGACTGCCGTCGTCTTCAAACTGCTTGAGTACGGCGGAAGTGAGATACATCTCGCTCAGCACATCACCCAGTCGGGCGGAAAGCCGCTCTTTGCGTTTCAGTGCACCGCCCAGGGTCATCATGGCGGTGTCTGCGGCCAGGGCAAAGGCGGCACTCATCCAGTTGAGTTGCTGGTAGTAGCGTCTGGCAGCCCCGCTTACAGGCGATCGGGAGAGCCGGCCGCGGGTCAGGCCGAGGAACAGGCTGCGGGCGATGTTGCCGAGGAGAAATCCCAGATGCCCGAACACGGCATGATCGAAGTCCGCCACGGCCTTGTTGCGGTCGGGGTTCTGGGCGGCGCTGAATTCCCTGATGATCCAGGGGTGGCAGCGCATGGCGCCCTGGCCGAAGATGATCATGCTGCGCGTGAGGATGTTGGCACCCTCCACGGTGACGGCGATGGGCAGTGCCTGATAGGCGCGGCCGACGAGGTTGGAGGGCCCCAGGCAGATACCGCTGCCGGCGTGGATGTCCATGGCGTCGTTGATCAGCTGGCGGTAGCGCTCTGTCAGGTGATATTTGATGATGGCGGAGATGACCGAGGGCTTTTCCCCCACGTCCAGCGCACTGAGCGTGAGCTTGCGGGCCGCGTCCATCTGGTAGGTCAGTCCGGCAATGCGCGCCAGCGCTTCCTCGATGCCTTCGAAGCGGCCGATGGGCATGTTGAACTGTTGGCGTATGGCGGCGTAGGCGCCGGTGTAACGGCTGCTGACCTTGGCAGCGCCCACGGACAGTGCCGGCAGAGAGATGCCACGGCCTTCAGCCAGGGATTCCACCAGCATGCGCCAGCCCTTGCCGATGTACTGCTGTTCGCCAATGAGCTGGCTCATGGGAATGAAGACGTCCTTGCCCCAGTTCGGTCCGTTCTGGAAAGGAATGTCGATGGGAATATGGCGTGCGCCGATGGTCACGCCCGGTGTGTCCCGGGGAACCAGCGCCAGGGTGATGCCCAGGTCTTCTTCCGTGCCCAATAGATGATCGGGGTCGTGGAGGCGAAATGCCAGGCCGATGATGGTTGCCACCGGCCCCAGCGTGATATACCGCTTTTCCCAGTTGAGACGCACGCCAAGAACGGTTTTTCCCTGCCACTGTCCCTTTGTCACTATGCCGCTGTCCGGCAGGGCGCCGGCATCGCTGCCGGCATCAGGGCCGGTGAGGGCGAAACAGGGAATTTCCTCGCCACGGGCCAGGCGGGGCAGGTAGTAGTCCCGCTGTGCCGGTGTGCCGTAGTGCAGGAGCAGTTTTCCAGGTCCCAGGGAATTGGGCACCATCACCGTTACTGCCGCCACGATGCTGCGGCTGGAGAGCTTCATCACCACTTCCGAATGCGCCAGCGCGGAAAAGCCCAGCCCGCCGTATTCCTCCGGGATGATGAGACCGAAAAATCCTTCCCGCTTGATGAAGTCCCATACATCCGGGGGCAGATCCCGGTCCTCGTGGGTGATCTTCCAGTCATCCAGCATCTTACACAGGGTTTCCACCGGGCCGTCAAGAAAGGCCTGTTCGCGCTCTGACAGATGGGGGCGGGGCGTATTGAGCAGTTTTTCCCAGTTGGGCCTGCCGCTGAACAGCTCGGCATCCCACCAGATGCTGCCCGCTTCCAGGGCTTCCCGTTCCGTCCGGGACATGGCGGGCATGACTTTACGGAACTGCTTCAGCAGTCTCGTCGTGATGATTTTCTGGCGCATGGCAGGTACGCCCAGAACCAGTATCAGGGTGGCTGCGATCAGCCACAGGGGCGTAGAAACATACCACTGGATGTCTGTCGCCAGGGTGACTGCCACCAATGAGCTGATGAGAACAGCAATCCAAAGGCTGGCGCCTGCGCCCTGATAGGCCAGATACCAGACGATGGCCAGTGTGCTTACGAAGCCAAGAAACCACATGATCACAACTCCTTCCGGCCCAGGCCGGCAAAATGGATGGCGCGGTGGATATAGTTTTCCCGGGCATGATTCTCATCTTCCTGCAGGGCTGGAACAGGAGAGGGTTGTGTGCGGGGCGGAGGCTGCTCGTCCAGAAAATCGTTCTCCTTGTCCCAGGGCAGGCGCCGGTACAGTCCCACATCGTTCATGCCCAGGAAGGGATATTTGATGATGCTGAAATAAGGTGAATAGTCGAAATCCCGGGGGGCAAACAGTTTGGGATTGCGTTTGAACAGCCGCAAACTGCCATCCTCACCGCGGTCGATGAAAGGCAGAATGGGGAAATCCACCTGGGTGAACGCCTCTGCCAGCAGCGTCGAGCAGACGGTGCGCGTGGCATCACCGGCGTTGTGCTGGAAAAGACTGGAGCGCCAGCGCCGTGGCAGTATTGCCCAGGGAAAGAAAAACCGCGCCAGGTCCAGTACCTGCCGCAGGTCATAATCGTTGCCCAGTTTGCGTATGGCATATCCCAGAACCTTCTGGGCATCATCTGCCGACAGGCCTTCCGGGCGGCAGATGCGCAGGTGTTCGTTCTTGTAGACAGAGAGGGGGGTTACGACGGTGCCCTTGCCCAGTTCGGCTTCGAGCAACAGTTGTTCTTCCGGATCGCCTTCGAAATTGGCTTCGATGCAGACGCGCAGACGGGGATCGCGGATATCGAACAGCCGTCCCAGATACAGGGCCGAGTGGCTCCAGGGACTCTGGGTGATCAGTTGGATGACGCTGGAAAGGTGGCTGCGCCCTTCCACCAACAGCACATCGCAGGGGCGTAATTCAAACCGCAGGCGGTTGAAATCGCACAAAGGTGTTTGGGGAAGGGGACCGTCCCGCGTAAGCCAGTTCATCACCCACTGACTGATTTTTTGTTTGAATATGTTCATATCGGTCAATCCGGTTTCTCTTCAAGTATAGACCGCTAAAATGAAATATTTATTTTTGGATGATAGGATTATTTTTTCATTAAGTATTTTGTTGGTAGAAAAATTTTTAACTGTCCGAAAAATAAAGAGAAAGTATTGAATAGGAAGTAATAGTACAGTTGTCTTAATTGAGTAATATCCGGGGGTCTGATACAGTTGCGCTCGGATGTTATTTGAGACATTTATGGGCACCAGGCTGACGCGCATTGTCAACGCTGTGATGGTTCTCACAATTGTTTCCACAAATGTACCCTAATATGTATATGCACTATCAAAGGTAATTTTGTTCAAACCACTGGTTTCGGAGTTCACATGGCCAATGCCGATAAGATCGTTTATCTGGAAAAATCCCTGGGGGGGCTAGCGCCAAAAGCGACGATGGGAAAATACAGCGTTCAGGCAGATGCATGCCGCACGATGATGCTGCAGGCGGTTGAACCCCTGGTTCACAACCTGTTTGCCCAGGCGGATGATGATCTGTACAGGCTGGCGGAAAATTCCACCAGCAATGCCCGTCAGACCCTGTTCTTCGATGCCATGCGCGGACTCCGTCTCTTTCAGGAGAAGGCGGAAAAATCCTACCTGAGATTGCTGGAAAACACCTTTACCTCTTTCTGGGCAGGGCGTTCTTCTGTTTCCTTTTATGCAGACAGGTCGTCCATGGATGACGAGGAATTCTCCCTGGTGGAAAAGGAGGAACTCGAGGAGGAACTCGCCGTTACCTCCATGGCCTCCAAGGCGGTTTCAAACTACCATCGTGAACTGCATACGCTGAACAGGCGTTTCGCCCATATGCTGGGTCTCGAATCCATCGATGGTGAAGAGAACCCCGCCGGGCCTACAGCGCTTTCACAGATTTTCCGTGTCGTGCTGGATGAATGGGATACAGAAGAGGTGCTGGCCCGCATCGTTGTGTACAAGTGTTTTGAAAAATCAGTGCTCTCCAATCTGGGAGATGTCTACGAGGCCATGAATCTCTATCTGGCTGAAAAAGACGTATTGCCGGAATTGAGTCAGCAGCGTTCCCGGGGCTGGGCAAGAAACCGCCAGCAGGCGCATTCACCTGCCGGCCGCTCCAGTGATGCTGATTCCAGTAGGGTAGAAGATTCTGCCGTTGCAGACACAGGTGCCGGAGCCGAAGAAGAGCCGATACCGACGCTCCAGGAAATTTGGCAATATGTCCGCCAGCTGGCTTCCCAGGGCGTACCGGGTGCGGCTGGAACCGGGGCTGCGAGCAACCAGCATCTTCCTGTGCTGCCCAGAAACAATGTCATGGATGCACTGAGCAATATGCAGAGTGCCGCACTTTCGGATCTTGATCTGGAAAATGTGGAATGGAATGCCGTTCAGGATCGTATTCGCCAACAGCTCAGTCAGACACTGTGTCTGGATGAAGAAGGAAACGCCACCCACCGTTTTGGTGAGCAGGATCAGCAGACCATCGACCTGATCATGATGCTTTTCGATCAGGTGCTGGACGATGCCAACCTGCCGGATGCCATGCGCGCCCTGATAGCCCGGCTCCAGATTCCCGTGCTCAAGGCCGCCATCGCCGACGATACCTTTGTCGATGATCAGCAGCATCCTGCCCGCCGCTTGCTGAACGACCTCGCTGCAGCATCCGTTGGCTGGCGTGATGATGGTGATCGTAGCGAGAAGAGTCTTTACTTCCATGTCAAGCAAACTGTTGATCGCATCGTTCACGAATACACAGAGGACATCGCGCTGTTCGATGAGGTGCGTGAAGATTTTGCACGTTTCATGGAGAAGCGCGCCAGACTCAAGAAAATGCTGGAAGACCGGCTGACACAGGCTGTCTCCGGCGAAGAAAAACTGGAAGTGGCGCAGCAGCGCGTCGAGGAAGTGTTACATGAGCTGGGTGTGGCCTATCTGCCCGCCGCCGCCCGGGAGATTCTGGAGAAGCCCTGGAAGAAACTCATGACCATCCTCTTGCTCAGGGAAGGGGAAGAAGGTGCCAACTGGCAGAAAGCCGTCAATCTTGCCAAGCTGTTGACGCAGTATCTCGGGCGGGATGCGGGTTCGGTGGACCGGCAGAAACTGTTGTCCAGCATACCGGACATCATCAGTGGTCTGAAAAAAGGATTCA
>DRLF01000237.1 GCA_011051425.1 Thiolapillus brandeum
CCCGCCAGCCACACCAGTGCCAGGGTCGCCATGAAAGACACCGGAATACCCAGGGTCACCCAGCCAGCCACCCGGGCATTGAGGAACAGGAACAGGATGGCGATCACCAGCACTAGGCCGCTGAGACCGTTTTTCAGCAGCAGGTTGATGCGGTCCCGGATCAGCAGCCAACTTTCATCATAGACGGTGATCTTTATCCCTTTCGGAAGCTCAGCCCGGGTTTCTTCCAGCCATTTCTCAAGTATGCTGGCAGATTTCAGCGTGTCCCCCGTTGTCGCGCGCTGCGCCCGCAGTTCGACAGCCGGCTTGCCCTGGTAGGTAATGGTGATCTGATTCGGCTTGGAGCGGCGCTCCACCTTCGCCACATCGCCCAGGCGCACGTAGTCGCCCTTGAGATTGGCCACCAGCGGCAATTCCTCGAAGCCTCTGGTATCACGTTGCTGGCTCAGGGTGCGCAGCTCCCTGGCAACATCCCGCTTGCCGATCTGACCCGCGGGCAGATCCCGTGAAATCTCATTGATGCGGCGACCGATATCCGCGAGTGACATGTTCAGTGCCTGCAGCTGACGCTGGGGCAGCTGTACGGCTATCTCCTCTTCCGGAAGTCCGTTGATGTCCACCTTGGCCACGCCACGCTGCAGCAGTTCTTCCTCGAAGCGGTAGGCCAGTTTTCGCAACTCACGCAGATCCGACGGCCCGTGTATCAGCATGCGGGCAATGGGCTCGAAGTTGATCACATGACTGACCTGGGGGGTGCGCGCATCCTGCGGCAGGTTGCGCACCGCCTTGACCCGTGCATCCACTCTGTCCGTGGCATCACCCATGTCCGTGCCTTCGGGAAACTCCAGGATCACCACCCCCACGCCCTGGGCCGAGGTGGAGGTGATCTTGTCCAGCCCTTCCACCGAGCGCAGCTCCTGCTCCAGGGGAATGGTGATGGACTTTTCCACGTCTTCCGCAGTAGCACCCGGCCACACCACGCGCACCGTCACTACCTGGATATCGAAGGTGGGAAAGAACTGGGTGTTGAGGGACGACAGCGCCAGGGCGCCGGACAGCAGCATGATGATCATCACCAGGTTCGCCGCTACCGGATGGCGGGCGAAAATGCCGATGATGTCGTCCTTGTGACGAAAACCCTCAGTCACCCGAAACGACCTCGACCAGCAGGCTTTCCACCGCATTGGGCAGCTGGGTTATCAGCAGCTTCTGACCGGGTTTCAGTTCCGGGGAGCGGATCAGCACCTGGTTCTTGCCGTTCAGCCACACTTCGCCCACACGTTCGACCGTTACCGGACGCAAGCGCTGCTCGTCATCGATGACATAGATCTTGTCCGAACCGTACAGGGCCTCGAAAGGCACGGGCATGACATCCGGCTGTTTCGGCAGGGTGAGCCGCAACCGCATCACACGGCCTTTCTGCAGCCAGTTCCAGCCTGAATCGATGAGGAACAGCGCCTCCACGCCGCCACTGCCCTGACGCACTTCCGCCCCCAGGGAAATGAGATGACCTTTCACTTCATTGCCATCGACTTTGCCCTCCACTGCCAGGGCCTTGTCTTCCGAGAGCGCCTTGCGCACCTGGGGTACATACACCGCTGGCAACATGGCACGGAACATGAGACTGGTGTTCTCGAACATTTCCAGCAGATGAGCGCCCACGTTCACGCGATGCCCGCGGGCTACCAGCACCTTGACAACCCGCCCATCGAAGGGCGCCCTGACCCGTGTGCGCTCGAGCTGCCGGCGGGATTTTTCCAGGGCTGCCTGCGCACGCTCCAGCGCCGCCTGCAGTTCCAGCATCTTGCTGTCGTGAGTGCGGATACTTTCTTCGATACGGGCAATACTGATGGACTGGCGGGCGGCATTCTGTCTTGCCGTATCCAGGGCCGACTGGGAGCTGACCTGCTTTTTCTTCAGGTCCACCAGGCGGTTGACTTCCGCCTGCACCAGCTTGTACAGGCGGCGTTCATTGGGCAGCGCCTCCAGATCCGCCTGGTGACGGGATTCCTGAACGGCGATAGCTGCCTGTGCCTTGGCCACATCGGCTTCCCGCTGCACCAGATCCAGGCGGGCATCCTGATCATCCAGTTCCACCAGCAGGTCTCCCTTCCTGACCTGACTGCCCTCGATGACCGGTACACGCTTCACGTCGGCAGGCAGTGCCGCGGTGAGCACCGAGTAATGAAGCGCATCGACAGAACCGTAGAGCAGGATATTGGTAGGCCAGGCTCCGGTTTTCACGGATACCGCGGCAACCGGCCAGGCCTTTTCCTGGATGCCCACATCCTTGCTCTGAGGTTTGGTGGCCTTGAGCATCATGAACACGGCTATGGCGGCCGCAATGATGAGAACGGGCAACAGCAGTCTACGCAGTCTTTTCACAATCGTTTTTCTTCTGTGGTTGAAGTGGGAATGAAATGCCACACGCACCATGCGCCCAGCAGGGCCACGGCGGATGCCATAGTATAAGCGAAAGGCGCACCCCACTGTTCCCACAATATACCGCTGGCAAAAGTGCCCAGCGCACCACCGGCACCAAAGCTCAGGCTGCTGTACAGGGCCTGTCCCCGGCCCTGGTGACGGCCACGGAAATAGCCGTGCACAAGATGGATGGCCGCCGCGTGAAAACTGCCGAAACTGGCAGCATGCAATACCTGGGACAGCACCAGCAGGCTCAGTACCTCGGGAAACCAGCCGATGAGCAGCCAGCGCAGGGACGCGAGCACCAGGCTGACCAGCAGGATCAGGGCCGCAGAATAACGGCTCATGATGCGGTGCATGAACACGAACAGCAGCACTTCTGCCAGTACGCCGATACTCCACAGCACCCCAATACTGCTCTTGCTGTAGCCGAAATCCTGCAGATAGATCGAATAGAAAGCATAGTAGGGACCGTGACTCATCTGCATGAGAAACACGGCGGCAAAAAAAGCCATCACCCGGGGTGTCTTCAGCACGATCCAGATGGAAGGCTGTTCTTCCTGATCAGACGAACCGGGCCGGTCTTTTACCAGCAGGCTGGACAGAAAGATGCCGGCAAAGACCACCAGCAGTGCGGAGAGAACCACGCCCGTACCCCGGCTGTCCACCAGTCGGCCCACCAGCACCACCGTAACGATGAACCCCACGGAACCCCACAATCGCAGACGGGAGTAACGCTCCACATGCTTGCCTAGGTAGTTGAAGGTCACGGCTTCGAACTGAGGCAGGGAGGCATTCCAGAAGAAGCTGTACAGGGTCATGATCAGTGCGATCTGCACGAATCCCGTTGCACCGGGCATGGCCAGAAATGCCAGCAGGGACAGCAGGGATGCCAGACGCACGATGACCATGCGATGCCCCAGGTGGTCCCCCAGCCAGCCCC
>DRLF01000238.1 GCA_011051425.1 Thiolapillus brandeum
AGCCCGCACCCTGAAGGGATTTTCACCCTGAATTTCGAGAAGGTCGCCGATACGGCTGAAGATGGCCGCGATTTCACTGTTGGTTACGGCCATGAGAACGGATCATTCCTTCAGTGGGAGTAAGTGCCCATGAGCACCGCTTCTTCGATCACATGACCCTGCATGGCTTTGAGCAAACGGTCCTTGGTGGGTTTCTCCAAATCAGGCAACAATGTATCCAGCGCATAGAGTTTGAAGAAGTAGCGGTGCCGTCCCACCGGCGGACAGGGACCGCCATAGCCGGTACGCTGCCAGTCATTGACGCCTTCCCGCGTGCCTGCAGGCAATGCTGCTACGGCTTCCGCCAGGCCGTTGCTGTCGGGCGGCAGGTTGTAGAGCAGCCAGTGCACCCACACCATTTTGGGCGCGGCCGGGTCCGGCGCATCCGGATCATCCACGATCAGCACCAGACTGCGGGCAGCTTCGGGAACACCTGCCCATTCCAGCGGCGGAGAAATATCTTCACCATCACAGGTATAAATGCCTGGGATGGCTCCACCTTCTTCAAACACCGGTGACCGAATCAACATGCTCATCATTACACCTCTTTTCTCACAGCTATATATTTAACATAGGCGCTGAAGGAGACAGTATCAAGATAAACTCAGTTTTTACTTCGCGCCAGCAATCCCAAGACCAGACCGGCCAGCACCAGTACGCCGCCTACCAGGGACGTCTTGATGGCGATGGTCTTGAGCAAGTCCAGGGAAAGCATGTCCAGTACATACAGAATTGCCGCCCCGGCGATGATCATCACCACGATGGCGACAATGATCTTGAGACTGGCCGCCATGCCCCAGCCGGGTTCGGGTGAATCGTTGAAGTCTTGTGTCATGCACTTTCTCCTTGCAGGGCGGGAACGGGCAGCCCCTTGGCCGTGTAGAAATCTTCGCGGAAAGCGGCCAGCCTGTCGGCAGTAATGGCCTCGCGCAGATCCGCCATGAGTTTCTGATAATAGTACAGATTGTGGATGGTATTCAGGCGCGCGCCCAGTATTTCATTGCAGCGCTGCAGATGCCTCAGGTAGGCGCGGCTGTAGTTGGTGCAGGTATAACAGTCGCAGTGAGGATCGACTGGACCGGTATCCATGGCATGGCAGGCATTGCGGATGCGCACCACGCCTTCATGGGTGAACAGATGCCCATTGCGGGCATTGCGTGTGGGCATGACACAATCGAACATGTCGATGCCCCGGCTGACCGCTTCGACGATATCTTCCGGCGTACCCACACCCATGAGATAGCGGGGTCTGTCCGCCGGCAGCCTGCCGGCAAGGTAGTCCAGCACCCGCCAGCGGTCTTCCGGCGGCTCGCCGACAGACAGTCCACCCACGGCATAACCGTCGAAGCCGATCTCCATCAGTCCGTCAAGTGAACGCTGACGCAGGTCGGTGTAGATCCCTCCCTGAACGATACCAAACAGCGCTGCCGGATTGTCGCCGTGCGCTTCTTTGCTGCGCCTGGCCCAGCGCAGGGACAGCTCCATGGAAATGCGCGCTTCATCTTCTGTGGCGGGATAAGGCGTGCATTCGTCGAAGATCATCACGATATCCGACCCCAGCTCCCGCTGAATGGCCATGGACTCCTCCGGCCCCATGAACACTCTGGCACCGTTCACGGGGGAGCGGAAATGCACGCCCTCTTCGGTGATCTTGCGCATCTCCCCCAGGCTGTAGACCTGGAAGCCGCCGGAGTCGGTAAGGATGGGCCGCTGCCAGTGGGTGAAATCATGCAGATCGCCGTGAGCCCTGATGACCCCGGTTCCCGGGCGCAGCCACAGATGGAAAGTATTGCCGAGAATGATCTGGGCACCCATGCCTTCCAGTTCTTCCGGCGTCATGGCCTTGACCGTGCCGTAAGTACCCACGGGCATGAAAGCCGGTGTATCGATATTGCCCCGCTCAAACTGCAGCTGCCCCTGCCGCCCCGAGGCGGAGGTCTGATTCAACTTAAAATTCAACGGTTAACCCACTGATACTGACAATGGAAGCATTATCCCTGAAATACGCCAGCCCGCAGGGACTTTTTTCATGATAATCCACCAAATCAATGACTTACCTGAAATGGACCAGATTATCCTCCTCGACAAAGGTCAAATGAAAGGCTGTGGCAGTCATCGGCAATTGCTGGTCAATACACCTGAATACCAGGCCCTGCAGGATTTTGCACCCGTCTTCAATCGGTGACCCCTTTCACACAACAGCAATCCGGTACGGGATTTGCTTCTCGAATTGAGGATTGTCAATGCACCTGAAGGTAAAACTATTAGAGAATGCTCATGTACTGACACATTCAGTACACTCCTCCATCCTCCTTTGGTGGAACTTTTAGGCGCGGCACCCCCTGCCGCGCCTTTTTTTATGCCTGTTTTCTTCCACTCAGAAACATGGCGTCGCCATAACTGAAAAAACGGTACTTGTGTATCACCGCATGGCGATAAGCCGCCATGACCTCTTCATAACCGGCAAAGGCGCAGACCAGCATCAGCAGCGTGGATTCCGGCAGATGGAAATTGGTCAGCAGGGCATCCACCACTTTGAATTCATAGCCGGGTGTGATGAACAGGCGGGTATCACCTTCATATGGCTGCAGGACACCGTCAGCAGCCGCACTTTCCAGGCTGCGCACGCTGGTCGTACCCACAGCGATC
>DRLF01000239.1 GCA_011051425.1 Thiolapillus brandeum
AGTCCTGGCGGGCCCACCAAAATCATGGAATTCCGGTCGTTATGGCGCTTGGACCAGGGGATTTTTCATGGGTGATCGAGGGACTCGGCGATGATCGTCGTCGCGGGAAAACCGGGTCCTCCCGGATTGTGAAATCCCTGTGAACCCGGGATTCAGAAACGGGGATTTCAGGCCAATTATTTCCGTTAAGATCGCGTAGGTCGGGTTAGGCGCGCAGCGCCGTAACCCGACATCCTGCCTGTCGGATTACGCTGGCGCTAATCCGACCTACATGATTTCGATACTGTTTGACCTCCTCACAGACCTCATCTTCAGGAGTCGCTGTTTTGTTTGCTTCCTGGTTAACCTGGATTGATCTATGTGTTTTCGCACGGATCCTGGGAGCCTCTGGCTCATATATCGATGACGTTATTCATTATGCCTCCGTCAACTATTGCTCCTGCTGTCAGTAAGCAGTTCCAAAATGCGGGTCAACGTCATGCCGTAACCGTGGTAACCGGGCCAGCAGATGAATGGTGAATACCGGTCCGTAGGGGAACAACCGATACAGGTATCGTTTACCACCCTTGTCTGCAAAGGCCTTGAGCAGTACGCGGTACACCCGGTAGGCATTCGTTGCTTCCCGGGCGCTTAGCCGGCCAAAGCGGCAAACTTCCTTGCCATCACCCGCCGCTTTGTCTTCCTGGCGCTGACTGTCTACCTGCCTCCAGTAAGCGAGGAAGTCGGTATACCCCGGTTGATCCGCAGCGCAGCAATGGGCATAGAAATCCAGTACAAAACGGATCACCTCGTAATGTGCTTCGGTCAGATCGATGCCGACTTCTCCGGCGTTCCTGCGGATGCGCTCCATCAGTTCATCCCGAGGAGTGTCACGCACAATATATGCCGGCGGGTAGTCTGCCGGTGGCAACAGAACGGGCGCCAGTTCGTTGAGAATGGCATCCAGCCTGTCATTTTCTGTGGTCATGATGAGTACCTCCCGCACCAGTCAAACAGGGCCTAATCCAGGGACATCCGAACACATGGGGACACAATAATCGTGAATCAAGACCCCATCTGCCACCGTTGAGACATTCCGAACGAACTTTTCAGGTAGCCGGCCAGCCGTCTTGTATTTGGCCCCTGAATATGCAATCTATAAGCAGCTGTAAATACTGCCCGCACGATACGTACTCATGGAACATCACTTTGTTGTCAATTTATTGTTGCTCATGACTGGCAGTACAGCGCTGGTTGCCCTGTGCCACCGGCTGGGACTCTCGTCGATCGTGGGATACCTCGCATCAGGGCTCCTGTTCGGCCCGCACGTGCTGCATATCCTGACGGATTCTGACGTTATTCACTGGCTGGCCGAAACCGGCGTGGTACTGCTCATGTTCACGATAGGGCTGGAGTTTTCCATACCGCGCCTGCTGGCTTCCAGGCGCCTGGTGTTAGGGCTGGGTGGCGCGCAGATATTGTCACTTACGCTGCTGTTTGCGCTGCTACTGACAACAACGGGTGTCAATCTCCCCCTGGCCGTGGTGCTGGGTGGCGCTTTTGCCATGTCATCCACTGCCATCGTGCTGAAACAACTGAACGAGCAGGGCGAATCCAGGGCGGCTCATACCCGAATTGCTACCGGCATCCTGCTGTTCCAGGACATCGCAGCAATCCCGTTTCTCGTTTTGCTGCCCCTGATTGGCACTGAAACGAACGCGCTTCCGGTCACTTTGCTGGCCACGTTTCTCAAGGCAGTTGCGGTTTTTCTGGCACTTGCCGTCGTGGGAAGACGTTTGCTTCCCGGCTTGCTGCATTGGGTGGCTGACACACATTCCCTGGAAATATTCATGCTCTCCGTAATTGCACTGGCACTGAGTGCCGCCTCCATCTCCATGCTGGCAGGCCTGTCGGCGACGCTTGGATCATTTATGGCCGGCATGTTGCTCGGGGAAACCCATTTCCGTCACCAGGTGGAAGCCGATATCCGGCCGTTCCGCGACCTGATGCTGGGTATATTTTTTATCAGTATCGGCATGCAGTTTGACCCGCACGTCCTGCTCCAGGCACCAGCACTAATCCTGCTTGCCGTTATCGCGTTAACCGCAGTGAAAGGAGTGGTGATGCTGGTGATCATCAGGCTGTTCGGGTACGAACCACCGGTGGCCGCCCGAAGTGCGATCATCCTCGCCCAGGGCGGCGAATTTGGCCTGTTGCTGGTCTCCCAGGTGCTTGCGTTTGGCCTTGCCGAAGATGCAGGGTTACAACCGTTGCTCGCTGCGCTGATTATCAGCATGTTGCTGGCGCCCTTGCTGGTCCGGTTCAATCTGCCCTTGTCCCGCCTGCTGGTAAAGCACACCTCACATAACATCCATGCCTCTGAACCGGTGAACCTGCAGGACGAAAGCAATGATTACAGTGACCACGTCATTATCTGTGGTTACAGGCGCCTGGGGCAGGGAGTGGCCCGTATTCTGAACGAAAAGGATATTGAAACGCTCGCCATCGATAATGACCCGAAGCTGGTCAGGGAGTTGCGCTCCAGCGGCGCACAGGTTGTATACGGGGATGCAGCAAACGCGACATTGCTTGAACTGGCGCAAATCAACCACGCACGCGCTGTGGCAATCACTTTCGAGGACAAAGACAAGGCACGACTGATCATATCCCAGGTACAGCGCCTGAACCCCGGTCTTCCGGTACTTGTGCACAGTCGGCACAGCTGGGAGGACACGGAGTCGTTGACAGAGAATGTTTCCATCTTCGACGACACCCTGGAAAGCAGCCTCATGTTTGCCCGTCAATTGCTGATTATGAGCGGGGTGGAATCATCCGTGGCTGACAGGGCTGCCAATTCGGTTAGGGCACGCGACTATTCGGAATTTCAGGCTGTCCAGGACTAGTGCCCCGGCTGTGCATCGCCCACATGGTGCGTAACTCGCTGAAGTTCGTATCCTGGAAGGACCGTAAGGCGGTTGCGACTGACCTGAAGAAGATCTATCGGTCATTGACCGTGGATGAGGCCGGGTGGGAGCTGAGCGACTTTGCCGGGGTCCGGGATGAGGAATACCCAACGATAAGCCAGCGCTGGCAACGCCTTTGGCCAGACCTGATCACATTGTTTGATTACGCCGGATGATATCCGCCGAGTGATCTACACCACCAATTCCATAATGAGCAAGGATAATTACAGGAATTTCATTACGATGAATACCCGAATTCATCGATATAGGGCTGAAGCAACGGGACGATCGGCGCCAACTCGTGTTCATAGTTCCGCCATCGGGCGATGGATGCCCGGTAGATAGGCTGCGTAACAGCGTGATAGCTAGGCGTTCTCTGACATCGTTGCCTGGCTTTTTCATAGTACCTGGTGACGTCTGCATGCCAGTCGACGCCCACAAAATCCAGCAGACGCCGGGAGACTCCCTCGAGATCGTCCACGATATCCTCGTAGCGCGTCTGCAAAAAGGGCAAAGACAATGAATCCCGGTAATGCAACCACAGCCCCATTACCGCAGCATAAAAGCGCCCTGTCTGACGGAGGTCCAGGAACTGCACGGTGGAGGAATTGAGACTGAATTCCTGCATGTAACAACTCAGGCAGACATCACGCGGATCCCGCAGCGCAACGAGGACGTGCGATTCCGGGAATATCCGGGCGATCAATGACAGCTGGACGATATTCAACGGAACCTTGTCCAGGAGAATCTTTCCGCTTGCAGCATCTTCCGGTAACGCGTCTGTTATGCGCTGCCAGTATAACCGCCGCAGTGTTTCGGTTTCCGTTTTATCCAGGCTATCCAGTTCTTGCGGGTAGGTAAATGCCCGCCCGACAAGCGATGATATCCGGGTGGAAAGCTGCCCCAGGACCGGTACTTCATGGGTTGCCACAATACCTGGATGCGACTCGAGGATCTGCTCGGTGAGCGTAGTCCCGGAGCGGGGAAAACCCACCAGGAAAATCAGTTTGCCGGGCAGGGGTTCATAGGCCGACCGGGACCAGTTGAGGGCACGCTCCCGATTCACGGTCGCGTGGTGCGCACCGATTTCTTCCAGCACATTATCTGCCCCGGCCACTTCCGGCCCCGGGTTCCGCCAGACCGTTTCCTTGGCCCGGACAAGCTGCTGGAAACCCGCCTGGTAGTCCTCCTGCTTTTCCATTACCTTGGCGAGCTCAACAGCTGCATCCAGCGCGACGTGCGGCGAGAGCTCCTGCTGTACCAGCTGCTCCAGCCTGCGCCGCGAAGCAGCGAACTGCCTGTCCTGGGTATCCAGTCTTGCCAGCAGGATTTGCGCCCTGGCATGTTGCGGTTCGCGCTCCAGCGCCTTCAGTGCAAAATGCCTGGCTTCTGGGTTCTGATGCAGCTGGTCATGGGCAGAGGCAAGGTTGTAACAGATGCTTGCCGAATCCGGTTCCAGTTGGAGACCCTTTGAAAACGCTTCAATCGCTTCATGGTACTTTTGCGTCCAGACGAGGCAGATGCCAATGCTCCAGTAGACGTTGGCCTGAACATGGCCCTCTTCCAGCGCTCTGTTAAGGTAGACCAGCGCCTCATCCCACTCCCGATGCCTGATCAACAGCGTACCGAGAGCAAAATTGGCGACCGGGTTGGCCGGGGCCATTTCCACTGCCTGTCGTAAGGACCGGGCAGCCTTGTCCAGTTGCCCGGTAGACAACTGGGCGACACCGGACCAGCACCATACATCTGCCACCGCGGTTCCTGCATTACATAAGGGTTCCAGTATCCGCAGGGATTCCTCAAGCCGGTTCTGGCGGATCAGTTCCATGGCGTAGTTATAATCTGTAGGTGAACTATTCATGCACACTAAACTGCCCATGGATAGGCATAAAAACCTTTATACCTTCCCTGAATCACGTGCTCGTTACAAGAAAAATCCCTTTATGGCAATCCACAATGGAAAGCTTTTTCATATTACATTTACAGGAATTCAGTGTGATGGATCAGCCCGACCCGATTGTAGACTTTTCTGATCATCATCGTTTTTACACAGTCATTTTACTGGTGACTCTGTCGACAACACATCTTGTCCTCTATACGATATCGGCATATTTAGTCGCTGTAACCAAATCGGTCGATATCAACGACATAACGCCTACGTATTGCCTGTTCGAGTTCTGGGCTGTACATCATGCGATTAGGAGGCAACACCGGCAACTTCCTTAATTGATCCGGGAGCATATTCCAATAGGGCTCCTCGCGAAGTTCGACGCGACTCGGCCCGGTCTGGTTAGCGTGAATAGCTTCAACGGGCAACCCAAGCCTCTTTGCGAATTTACGAAAATCCACGTCGAAATCCTCTACACGGCCAATATGAAAATCAATATCTGGCGCAAGAAAACAATGCTGGCTGATCCAGTGCTTGTCCAAAGCGTCGTCAGGTACTCTGGTCAAATAGGACACAAACTGCTCGAAGGTAATCGCATCGGAGAATGGGTTCACCTTTTCGCCAAAGAAGTTTTTTAGCACCGGCATAGTATGCTCCCATTGTTCTGAATTGTATCTCTCCGCAACAAATTTATTCAGGTAGGCAGAAGCTATACGGTCTAGCGGGTGTCGCACAAATGTAAACTTGAATATATCGGGTGAACGGAGGATATCGCAAGCCTCGACGGCAGTCTTGCGAGACAACGTATAACTGAAGTCCATAAACATATGGAATGAACGACCACCGAAGTCGCGTTTATTGAAAACCGGAAGCCCGGATTGCTCCAGGAGCTGTAGCCGGTAAAGAATCACTTTAAGACTGGAGCAAGCGGATTTTGGCACCGGCGCATAAACGAACCTGTAGCGCGCATTATAAAAGTAGGTGGCCTCCGGGTAACTCTGGAAGGACTTTCCGGATACGCCAGGCCCGGTTATGAACACGTAAATTGTCCTTTTGGTTTAGAACGCATACTTTGCAAGCTTCAACGCTGGTAAGGAAGCAGCATAGTTCATCTGTTTTGCTCTAATCAACCCGGAACGATTGCTAAACGCTCAAATCGTCGCAATTGAACACAGGCCTGCTCCAGAATCTGGCGCCACTTTGTTTTACCTGAAAAATCCGGGTTTCTGCCATCAAATACTCTTGTCTGTGCCATACGCCGGAAGCAGGCCGCAAGTTCCTGTACAATCTGTCGCCCATAATCCAGAATATATTTAGCAAAAATCATTGTCAGCCGGAATTTTCTAATGCCGATAACCAACATAACTTACAATTTAGTCAGGGAGATACGAAGAGCGGGCCTTTTCCCTTCAAAACCCCATGTGCTCGAAATCGGGGAATCCAACTGGTATGGAGATGTACCCTATGAACAGTTACAGCAAGACATAGACAGCCTTGTACTCCAGGATGACATAAAAGGTTATTTAAAAAGCGAGTTCGCCCGCTGTGTAGACTTGATTGAAAATCATGGCCTGTCGAATGCAGCATCATTCGATTTATCAAGAATTTTCTATAAAACATACCTGGACTATGAAAGTTATACGGCTGTTGATCTGGGCGGGTCCTCCTCAGCACTTAAACTGGATCTTAACAATCCAATTGATCTGGATCGTCAGTATGAAATCACCATAAGCTTTGGCACGGCTGAACATGTTTTTAACGTTTTTCAGTTTTTCAAAACCCTGCACGAAGTCACCAGACCTGGCGGCATCATAATAATCAGCGCACCATTTCAGGGCTGGGTAGATCACGGATTTTTTAATTTCCAGCCCACATTCTATTATGACCTTGCTGCGACCAATGACTATAATCTACTCCTTCTACTGTACTCAAAACCGAACTCCGAAGGCTGGATCCAGGTTCAAAACCGCGAACAAATATCCGAGCTGGTAGAACGTGATGCTTTTTCCGGAAACGGCACCTTATTCGCCACTTTTCAGAAGTCGTCGGGCAACACTGCTTTCTCTGTCCCAATGCAAGGGTATTATAACCAAACGGTATCGAAAACTGTGGCGGACGCCTGGAGAAACAACCGGTAAATATCTGCCTGCTCTTCTTGTGAACAGCCATTCCTCACCCGTCAACGCGATGCAACCCGGGAAACCATATATCCGGCACTGTCAGGCCGGTTTCCGGTCAACCCGCTCTGTAGCCAGTAGACGCCCAGGCGACAGATTGACTACAAAATGCAGCATGACAATAGACACACTCACAACGAAATGAATACTGCCCTTCAGAAAGCCCGACAGCTCCATCAGGAGGGAAAATTGCAATCGGCGAGCGATGCCTATCAACAGCTGCTCGCCAAGGAACCAAATAACACAGAGGCCCTCTACTGGCTAAGCGTGCTGGAATTTGAGCGTGGGCAGTACGACAGGTCCGTTGATCTACTGACACATGCTCTGCGCCTTGCTCCCGGCAATTCACTACTGCACTATGCGCTGGGAGCCATTTATATCGCCCAGGCCAGATTCGATGAGGCCATACAGTCGTACAGAAAAAGTATCCAGCTGAAACCGGATTTTGCCCAGGCCCATAACAATCTCGGAAACGCCCTGCTCAAGGCGGGAAAGCTGCAGGAAGCCATATCCGCATACCGGCTTGCCGAAAAGCATTCCCCCGGCTATATCGATCCACTGCTGAATACAGGTGTCTGTTATTACGAGATCGGCAACGGCGAAGCAGCGGTAGAGGCATTTAAACGTGTACTGTTACTGTCACCGGATCATGCACCGGCATTGATGTACCTGGGAAACACATATTACGAGCGGGGTGAAACAGCTGCCGCAAAAGACTGTTACAGGAAGGTACTGGCATTAACCCGAAGCGACGGGATCAGGATACGCATCGCCACCATGCTGCCCATGATCATGCCGTCAAGCACTGCTATAGAACAGGTACGCGGCAGCTACGTCGAACAGATATCCGGCCTGCTGGGACAGGATCTCCATGTGGAAGACCCGACCATGGAAATATCGTATACGAACTTCCTGCTAGCCTACCATGGCAAGGATGACCGCGAAGCCCAGGAGCTGGTGGCAAAGCTCTACCTGAAATCATGTCCCGCGTTGCACTACGAATCTCAACACTGCGCGAACTGGCAGCCACCGGCAGGCAACAGAAGAACACGGATAGGAATCATATCCAGATACCTCAGGAATCACAGCATAGGGAAAACTTCAGGCGGCATCGTGGAGCACCTGTCCAGAGACAGGTATGAAGTTATCGTGATCTTTCTTGCCCCGCCCGTCGACGAGACAGGCCGCAGGATCGCAGAAGCCGCTGACAAGGTCGTTGTACTGCCTCCGGGTTTCAGGGATGCCCAGCGACGCCTGGCTGAAGAACGCCTGGATATTCTCTTCTACCAGGATACCGGCATGGATGCATTTACTTTTTTCCTGGCATATTCCAGGCTGGCGCCGGTTCAGTGCACCTCTTTCGGCCACCCGGTCACGACGGGCATACCCAACATGGACTACTACATATCAACAGATTACTGGGAACCGCCCGGAGCAGAACAGCATTACAGTGAGCGCCTGGTGATGCTCCGTGACGTCGCGTCTGTTGCGTATTATTACAAACCGTCCTTACCCGATCCCGTAAAACCAAGATCCTGTTTTGGTCTCGACGAAAATGCGCATATCTACCTGTGCCCTCAAACGCTGTTCAAGGTTCATCCGGATTTTGATGAAGCGGTACGCAATATACTGAGACTGGACCCCCTCGGACAGGTAGTTTTCATTGAAGGGAAACATCCCCAGTGGTCCGATCTGCTGCTTCAGCGATTCAGGTCATCAATGCCGAATCTGGTTGACCGCATACGCTTCCTTCCACAGCAACCCGGCAGAGACTTTATCAACCTGATCGCATTGTCTGATGTCATGCTGGACACCATGCATTTCTGTGGCTTTAATACGTCACTGGAGGGGCTGTCGCTCGGTATACCGATTGTAACCCTGCCGGGCAGGTTTATGCGCAGCAGGCACACCATGAGCTTCTACCGAAAGATGGATTATATGGATTGTGTGGCAAGGGATCTGCAGGAATACGTGTCTATCACCTTAAAGCTTGGCACGGATCCAGCCTACCGGCATGAAGTAAGTCAGCAGATTCTTGACAGGCAGGATTGTCTTTGGGAGGAAATACAGGTAATCCGGGAGTTTGAACGCGTCTTTGATGAAATGCTGCCACGGCACTGACCCCCATGCCAGTTTCTTCTGCAATAACTCCTGGAGCCTGTTGAAACAGCTATACGAGCCTATACCAAAAGCTAATACCCGCGCAAATCGCACTAAAGCATTGGTTCCCTCCAAACCACACCGTGCCTTTCCAGCTGTAACCAGGGCTGATAACGTCAACCTACTTTCTGCATACTGCCCCCTATCTGGTATCCTTTGCAAAATCACATCTCCGAAACAGAACATTTACAGATATGCCATCACAGGATATAGCTGAACTTACAGAACAGGCAATGAGCCTTGTTGAGCAGGGGAAACTCAATGAAGCACTGCCTGTTTTTCAGTCTATCACCGAATGCGACGAATCCAGCGCGGAAGCATGGATGATGCAAGGCGCCATTTACCGGGAACTCAACAAGCCTGACAGAGCTCTGGATTCCCTGCAACGCGCTGTCGAAATTGATCCCGATGACTGCGATGCCCTGTACTATCTCGCCTCAGTTCTTGTCATGCAGCAGGCTCCGCGAGAAGCCCTGCCGCATGCACTACGAGCGGTGGAGCTCGATCCTGAATACGGGGAAGCCTGGTTGCTGCTGGGAGGCATCCATTCCACGCTGGGTCGGCACCAGGATGCGGAACAGGCTTTCCGAACAGCAGACGCCCTGCTCCCCGGCCGTATCGAACCACAGACCGGAATTGCCAATGCCCTGCAGGCACAGGGCCGGTCGCAGGAGGCGGCAGGCATTTTTGATCACATAAAAACACTCTGCCGCGCTACCCTGCAGGCGCAGCCGGGCAACGTGGAAGCCATGCTGTCCCTGGCGGATATCTGTTCAAAAACCGGTGCCACCCGGGAGGCGATTGAACTTTTCAACAAGGCACTGAACATATCACCCGGGAATCTTCCGGCCTGTCTGCAGCTGGCAGCGCTCCAGCACGATGCAGGGCATGGGAAGGATATGCTTCGCACCAGCGAAACAGCCGTTCGCCTGGCACCCGACTCCATTGCAGCCCGCATGAAAGTGGCCGAAGCCCTTGACCTGCTTGGAAGAACCGAAGAAGCGCTCAGGGAAGCAAGACGTGCCCTGAGTCTGGACCAAAGTAACAGCAACGCCCTGGCCCTGTGTGCGGGATTGCTTGAGAAAGCGGGTCACATCCGGGAGGGACTGGAGCTGATCGCTCCGATCGCAACCAACACAAAACAACC
>DRLF01000240.1 GCA_011051425.1 Thiolapillus brandeum
ACGGGTGCGGTCCTGCCACAGTGCCGATGATGTAGAAAGTGTCATCCACGGTAGCCACCCAGTCGCGCATGGCTTCATTCAAGGCATCCTTGAGGGTTTTCGAGCCGGAAGAAACCGAGCGTACTTCGGCGCCGAGCAGGCGCATACGATAGACATTGGCTTCCTGGCGGGCCACATCCACCTCGCCCATGTACACCACGCATTCAAGACCCAGGCGGGCGGCGACTGTGGCCGTAGCCACGCCATGCTGCCCTGCCCCGGTCTCGGCGATGATGCGGGTCTTTCCCATGCGCTTGGCAAGCAGGGCCTGGCCGATGGTGTTGTTCACCTTGTGGGCGCCGGTATGATTGAGGTCTTCGCGCTTGAGATAGATCTGTGCACCGCCGTTTTCCCGGCTCAGACGCCCGGCATGATAGATCGGCGATGGACGGCCCACGTAGTGCTGCAGATCGGCATCCAGCTCGGCCAGAAATTCCGGATCTACCAGATACTTCTCGTAGGCCTCACGCAGTTCCTGCAGGGCCTCCATCAGGGTTTCCGCCACGAATATGCCACCATAAGGGCCAAAGTGGCCCCGTTCATCCGGCATCTCCATGAATTTCTCATTCTTCTCCAAGCTGTACACCTCGCATGAATTGCTTGATCCTGTGATGATCCTTGATTCCTTTTGCTGCTTCCACACCGCCACTGACATCCACCGCATAAGGGTGCACACGGCGTATGGCGCTGGAAACGTTCTCCGGCGTCAGGCCACCGGCGAGCACGATACGGCCGGCCATTTCCGGCGGAATACGCTCCCAGTCGAAACTGTCTCCCGTGCCTCCGGGCACACCCGGCTTGTAGGCATCCAGCAACAATGCCGCCGCCTGATGGTATTCGCTGTCCGCCTTCGGCAGATCCACACCGTCCTTCATGCGGATGGCCTTGATCCAGGGCCGACCATGCTGTGCACAATAGTCCGGGCATTCATTGCCATGAAACTGCAAAAGGTCGATCTTCACCTGCTTCACCACGTCTGCGATGTCCTCCCGACCGGCATTCACGAACAGGGCAACTGTGGTGACGAAAGGCGGAAGCTGAGCCACGATATGGCGGGCCTGCTCCACACCGATATTCCGCGGACTCGGCGGGTAAAACACAAAACCCAGCGCATCAGCACCGGCATCTATGGCGGCCATGGCGTCCTCAACGCGGGTGATGCCACATATCTTGACTCGGGTTCGCATGACAGCGAATTATAACATCAGCAGACCGGCTTCTTGCGCATTTACGGGGATTTCATAGCGCAGGTCATAATCGACGTTGTGGAAATACAAGCCGTCGGGAGGCGCAGTCATGCCGCCCTGTCGCCGGTCTCTGTGTTCCAGAACTTCTTCAGCCCAAGCGGCTGGGCGCTCCCCGGAACCCACAGCGATCAGCACACCTGCAATATTGCGCACCATATGATGCAGGAAACCGTCTGCGTGTACTTCCATGACCACGAAATCACCGTGACGCATCACCTTGAGGGAATGCAGGGTGCGTATCGGACTCCTGGCCTGGCAGTGCACGGTGCGGTAGCTGGTGAAATCATGTTTGCCCACAAGCACCTGCCCTGCCTGATGCATGAGTGCAGCGTCCAGCGGCCGATGCACCCAGGATACCCGTTGTGAGAGAATCGCCGGGCGACTCATCCGGTTCAGGATGAAATAACGGTAGGTGCGACCCAGGGCAGAAAAACGCGCATGGAAATCCTGTGGAACCTCTTTGGCCCAAAGCACGCTGATATCGGCAGGCAGTTTGATATTGCTGCCCATGACCCATCCGTGCGCAGGGCGGACGGACGCGGTATCAAAATGCACAACCTGAGCATCGGCATGCACTCCCGTATCTGTCCTGCCTGCCGCAAAAACCTGCACAGGATGATCTGCCACGGATGACAATGCCTGTTCCAGGGACTCCTGTACGGTGCGCACACCGCTTTTCTGGGTCTGGTAGCCACAAAACCGGCTGCCGTCATATTCCACGCCCAATGCAATTCGCACTTTTTCTCCAAAAGACAAGGGCGCCGAAGCGCCCCGTTCAATTCCTTAACAATTGAGAAGAATCAGTCTTCGATCTGGCCCAGCAGTTGTGCGGCAATCTCCTTCTGCTCCGGCGTCCCGTCCTCTTCAACTTCCTGAAGAATACCGCGGGCACCATCAGCATCACCGATTTCCATGAAGGCCTTGGCAAGTTCCAGCTTGGTTTCCACTTCGTCACCAATCACTGAATCTTCACCGACAGAGACATTCAGATCATCTTCCAGTCCGGAGATCTGGCTGTCCGGGGTGATACCTTCGTCCAGGTTGGAGAAGCGGTCATCTTCAAGATCGAGAGGCTCGTCCAGAATCTGCGAATCCGCCATCACACCTTCGAGATCTCCTGACAGGTCTGCCAGGGCATCATCGAGATTGGTGCTTCCAACGTCCAGATCCCCAAGGTCGTTGATATCCAGCATCTCCGTGTGGAGTTCCGTTTCGGCCAGCGCTTCATTGTCCGAAGCGGCCAGTTGATCGGTACTGATACTGTCATCGGACTCTTCTGCTTTCGCTTTTTCTTCCGCAGTATCTTCAGCCGCCAGCCCGGAGATATCCAGATCCAGCTCACTGAATCCTTCCAGGGGTTCGCTGTCCACGTTCAATACGGAGTCCACTTCTTCCGCCAGCATGCTGAGATCCAGAGACAGTTCGCTGTCCTCGCCGACACCGTCACCACCATCCACCAGTGCGCTGGCCGAAGCTGCAACACCGGCGATAAACAGCGGATTGGCCTTGTCCAAATCCCTGCCCATGATCTGTATGTGTTCCCATGCCTTGGGGTCTTCCTCATACTGACCGCTCTTCACCATTTCTTCAGCAAGGGAAGCAAAGGCATCCTTCTTCTGGGTAGCATAATAGACTTCCAGCATCTTGTATTTCACCGCTGCAGAATCGTTGCCTGCGGCCATGGCATCACGCAGTATTTCCTCGGCCTGCTGGTAGCGTCCGTAGGCGATATAGACATCCGCCTCGGACACCGGATCCACCTCGGCCGTGTCTTCCTGCAACCCTCTGAATTCTTCCGTGGAATACTCACTCAGGAAAGAGGTATCACCGACCGCGCCCGCAGCCATATGATCTGCAACCGTGTCAGCGAGGCTGGACTCCTCTTCCAGCAGAATGCTTTCCTGGTCGACCGATTCATCACTCATCTGTGACATGGGCGTTGCAGAACCGCCACCTTTCTTTCGTCTTCCCAGGAGCAATGCCAGCAACAGCAGCAGGAATGCACCACCTGCACCGGCGGCCAGTTGCCAGTTTTCCTGCACCCAGGCCATTGCCTTATCCACGAAAGAAACCGGTTTCGCGGCTTCTTCCGGCGCTTTCTCTTCCGGAGCCTTTTCGGCTTCGGTCGCAGCTTCGGGCGCGGGCTGCTGTTCCTGTGGAGCCTCTTCAACCGGCGTCTCTTCTTCGACAGCGGCTACGACCTCTTCTTCGACCGGTGCGGCCTCTTCGCTACCCTCGGCGGGAGCCTGCTCAGTCCCGGTCAGTTGTTCGCTCTCTGCCGGCGCTTCCCCGACAGTTTCCTCTACCGCAACTGCAGCCGCTTCTTCCGTTCCCTGTTCAGGTTCGGCAGTCACTGCTTCCGTTTCGGTTTCAGTTTCACCAACCGCTGTTTCTGGTTCTGGCGTTTCCCCGGCAGCAGTGGTTTCTTCTGCAGGTGCTTCGGCCCCGGTTTCTTCAGTAAGGGTTTCCGTTGCTGCAACCTCACCCATTCCCTGCTGCAGGCGCGCCAGCTCTTCGTCCTTGAGTTTCAGCAGGCGCTGGGTGTCTTCCAGCTGCTGCTGCAGCGTCTCCAGCTGAGTACGCACCTGCGCAGATTCCTGGCGGGCGGTTTCCGCTTCTTCTTCAAGCAACAGCATTTTCTGCTTGAGATCTGCACTGCCTTCTTCAACCTCGAGGTCGGATACCGGCTGTTCCGTATCACCGGCTGCCGCTTCAGTCGTGGGAGCACCGGCGATTTTCAGCTGAACATCTTCACTCCCGGCGGTTTCCGCCGGAGTTTGCGTCTCTGCCTCGCCAGCGGTCTCGGTAACCTGCCCCTCTTCTGCAGCAGCCGGCGCCTGTCCTGTGTTGCTCATCCAGGCTTCTGTCTGCTGCTGGAATTCCGAAACAGCCTCTTTTCGGCCAATACCGGTGATTTCTTCTGTCGAAGGCACCTTCAACACGCGGCCTTTCTTC
>DRLF01000241.1 GCA_011051425.1 Thiolapillus brandeum
GCCGGAATACCCGCAGGGTCAGCCATCCGCTGTGATATCTGCATCGTCGGCGCCGGCCCGGCCGGCATCACGCTGGCCCTGGAACTGGCAAAAACCGGGAAAGATATTATCCTGCTCGAAGCTGGTGGACTGAAAAACGCCGGCAAGAGCATGGATCTCTACCGCGGCGAAGTCGCTAACCCGGCGCGGCACCTGCCCCTGGACGCCGATCGCTACAGGCAACTCGGTGGAACATCTGCACTCTGGGGCGGGCGCTGTATCCCGTTCAGTGCGATTGACTTCGAAACCAGGGAATACGTACCGCACAGCGGCTGGCCCCTGTCAAAAGAGGAACTGGACCCTTACTACCGGGAGGCGCACGCTTACTGTGAGTGCGGTGATTATCTGTATCATACTGAAGAGGCACTGCCGGAAGCCCCTGCTGAAATGATACCCGGATTCAGGGGCCACGCGGTCGTCAGCAATACCATAGAGCGCTGGAGCCCACCGACCCATTTCGGCAAGGCCTACAGAAAAGCCCTGCAGGACACGCCAAATATCAGGGTCCTCCTGCATGCTGTTTGCCTGAATATCGACCTGTCCGATGATGGCAGCAAAGTGAGTTCGCTGACAGTCGGTCGGTTTGGCCGGGAGCGCTTTACCATCCAGCCCGGAATTACCGTGCTGTCTGGCGGCGGGCTTGAAGTACCACGGCTGATGCTGGCATCCAACCAGGTACATAAAGCCGGCCTGGGCAACCAGTCCGACTGGCTGGGGCGTGGTTACATGTGCCACATAAGCGGCAGCATTGCGCGTGTCAGGTTTGCAGATCATGTAACGCCGATATACGGTTATGAAGTTGACAGGGGCGGCGTATATTGCCGCCGCCGGCTATGCGTATCCGAGCAGGCGCAACGGGAACACAAACTGCTGAACGCCTACCTGCTGCTGGACCGGCCGTTGTTGTCGGACCCTGAGCACGGAAGCGGCCTGTTCTCGCTTACCTTCATTGCCAAGGCCATACTCCAGCATGACCGGACCAGGGCGCCTTTCAAAGGAAAGTATGCCCTGTACTGGCGGCACATCATCAACATTCTCAGAGGATCTCCGGAAGTACTGTCCGTCCTTCCGCGCTGGTGCCGCAACCGCTTTGTGCAAGGGCGCAGGATCCCCTCCCTGTTGCAGAAGTCGAAGAATAATGAATACCACATTTACTACCATACTGAACAAATCCCCGACCGTGATTCACGTATCACCCTGTCTGACAAGATGGATACGTTCGGAGTCCCCAGGCTGCTGGTCGACTACAGGATCGCAGAAAAAGATGTGGAGAGTATCTGCCTGACCCACCGCCTGATCGACAGCGAGTTGCGTGACAGCGGCTGCGGGGAGCTGATCTACGACTCCGATGACCCGGCCGAAACCATTCGGGGCCACCAGGCCATGCTTGGCCACCACATAGGAACAACCAGGATGGCCGCCAGGGCTGCGGACGGTGTCGTGGATGAAAATTGCAAGGTACACGGCATAGAAAATCTCTTTGTTGCCAGCAGTTCGATATTCCCTACCAGCGGGCAGGCCAACCCCACCCTGACCATTGTCGCGCTGGCCATCCGGCTTGCGGCCCATATCAAACAGACCCCGGCCTGAGGAGTAAACAGTGCGGGCACGCGCCCGCCGGCCACCCGACCCGCAAGGAAAGCCACCGGGCCAACGGATCCCGCAGCAAGCACGCCAGACCTGAAAACCTGTATTTCAGGTGGTTATGATACCCCGCCACTCTTTCCCGACTTCACTGCTACGGCTATCATTGGGCCTCTTTCAAAATGGTCCTGCCAATGCCCGGGAACAACGCTTACATCACGCGCCATGCCACGTGCGCGGTCTCTATTGACCAGGTCACGGTGGGCGGCGATGCTCCGATCGTCGTGCAGTCCATGACCAACACCGATACCGCCGATGTCGAAAATACCGTGCGCCAGGTTGCGCAGTTGGCGCAGGCCGGGTCGGAGCTGGTACGCGTTACCGTCAACAGCAAAGAAGCTGCCCTGGCCGTCCCGCTGATCCGTGAAAAGCTGGACGCAACCGGTGTGACTGTACCCCTGATTGGTGACTTCCATTTCAACGGCCACAAGCTGCTGGCCAGCCACCCGGACTGTGCGCAGGCGCTGGGCAAATACCGTATCAACCCTGGCAATGTCGGCCGCGGAAGGAAACGCGATGAACAGTTTGCCGCCATGATCGAAACCGCCTGCCGCTATGACAAGGCGGTGCGCATCGGGGTCAACTGGGGAAGTCTCGACCAGGAGCTGGTGGTGCGCATGATGGATGCGAACACCCGCAGCGCAACACCAAGGGGCAGCCAGGAAGTTATACACGAAATCATGGTGACATCCGCACTGGAAAGCGCACAGCGCGCGCAACAGCTGGGGCTGGGCAAAGAGCGCATTATCCTGTCGGTGAAAATGAGCGCCGTTCAGGACCTGATTACCGTGTACCGGGCGCTGGCAAAGCGGTGCGACTACGCGCTGCACCTGGGACTGACTGAAGCCGGCATGGGTACCCGCGGCGTGGTGGCATCGACGGCAGCACTCGCAGTGCTGTTGCAGCAGGGTATCGGCGACACCATCCGCATTTCACTGACGCCGGAACCGGGCGGCAGCCGCACCCGTGAGGTACAGGTGGCGCAGGAAATCCTGCAATCCATGGGCCTGCGCGCCTTCATCCCGAGCGTGGTCGCCTGCCCGGGCTGCGGCCGCACCACCAGTGACTATTTCCAGACCCTGGCACAGGACATCCAGGCTTACCTGCGCGCGCAGATGGCGGTCTGGCACACACAATATCCCGGCGTGGAAGACATGAAGGTTGCAGTCATGGGCTGTGTCGTCAATGGACCGGGGGAAAGCAAGCATGCCAATATCGGCATCAGCCTGCCCGGCACCGGTGAACGCCCCGTCGCACCGGTGTACGTGGACGGGGAAAAAACGGTTACCCTCAAGGGCGATCATATTGCCGAAGAGTTTCAGCAACTGGTTGCTGCTTATGTGGCCAGCACCTACGGGAAAGCTCCCTGAAGCTCAACCCTGCCCCGCAGGGTTCGTGCGCGGACATGTCCTTTCCCAGTACAGTTCATGAACACGACCGCGAGGGAGGAGACAACTGTGCCCGTACTCGATGATCGAAGGCCTGACAGATGCTGACAAGTTCCCGGTACCCTCTAACCCGGATGCGGATCATTCCTTGCTGCCAGTCCAGCCAGCCCTTTTGTTCGAAATCAAGCAATTGCTCTGTCTCCCTGGCAAAGAACTGCTTGAAACGGATACCCCATTTATCCTCGACAGCGGAGACCCGGATACACCCCGCCGCCAGTATCATGGCCATGATTTCCCGGCGCAGTACATCATCTGCCTCCAGCTCGATACCGCATACGATGGGCAGTTGACTGTCATTCAGTGCCTCCTGGTAGATTTTCCAGCCGGGTTCATTCCTGCCGTAGAACTCTCCAATTGATGACACAGCACCGGGACCGACACCGATTACATCGGGCACAGGCATGTCCGTGTATCCGAGTGGAAACCAGTGCAGAAGTCCTGCTGCCTGCGCGCGCACAAGCGGGTCGTTTTCCCATGTATACCAGCCCATCCCGATATTCCGGTAACCCAGTTCGGACAGGATCAGTTCATAAGACTGCGAGGGGACACCGGAGCGATCGACATAGCGTATACGCTCCGGGCGAGCCCGGTCCAGCCATTCCTGCATCGCAGTGGGTGTGGTTTCGGCGAGCGCTTCACTGCAGCGGAGGTCCAGCATGATCTGCCGAAATCCGGCTTGTCGCGCCAGATCGATAGATTGACCCAGTCCGGCCAGGACACCCTGCATACCGGCACTGTCAACCAGTTCAAAACGCAGGTTATTGAAACCCAGTGCGTGCAACAAATGCAGCCGGTCAGCCACCGGAATAGCAACACCGATACATGCACACCCGTTGCCGATACCGGAATGATGAACCGGGAAAGCATCCCGCACCACATCCAGCAAGCGGCGCAATGAATCATCGTCCCACTGCATTACCATGGATTGCGACAGCACGAGTTGCTGCAAGGGCCTGTCGACATCAAACAACGCGCCCTGCAGGGCAAGTTCCCGGCTGATTGCCGGAAGCAGAGATGCAGGCACATCGCCTGCTACCCGCAATCGGGCTGACGCGTCTCCGGAGAATTCCTGTACATACAGCGCCAGTGGAGCCGGTAACGGATCACCATTACTCTGTTCCACCCACTCACGGTAATCTTCAGCACCGTAATCAGCACCGAAGGAAGTGATGGTCGGATACAACCCGTAAGGTTTCTCTATTACCCCTGGAACAGCGTCAGCTGTACAGCCTGTCTTTCCGGATAGCCCCATGGTTCGTTTTCTGTCTGGATAACGGGGCGCATACTAAGCCGTATCCACAGCAGTGACTTTGATGCAGGTCAATCGGTCAGGAACAACCGGAAAGATTAGAATATGCTGATTTTATGCGGAAATTAAGCCGGCTACCAGTTCAGCGGCCAGTCCGCTTCCGCGAGTCCGATAGAAAAATCCACGAAGTCACCAACTACACCCATGTACCACATGCGCGCCCTGTTACCCTCGACAAGCACCGTTGGTGCAATGGTTTCCTGCCCCTCGAAAGGCACACTCGGCGCGATGACAGGTACCGGCCTGACCTCCCAGGGACCAAACGGATTCGAAGAGCGGGCTACGCCAATCCGGTTGGGATCACCCGGATTGGCTCCAGTGGCTGAAAAAAACAGGTAGAAGAGGCCATCCGGCCCTTCCACCAGGGCGGACTCACTGACTCCTGCGGCAAACGACAGGCCCAGATCCGCACCATCCAGCACCGGTGTACTTCTTTTGGTCCAGTTGACACCGTCGCTGGAAGTCGCGCCCAGCAAACGAAAACCGGTCCTGCTCCCGCAGGTGCTTTCCACGCACCAGCCCGTGTAGATCATGTAGTAGACGCCACCGCTTAGAATGACGGTCGGGCTGAACATGGCAGTGGCATCATCACCACTGGGGTTGCGCGTCAACACCGGCGTAGTGCGCTGACGGGTGAAGGTCAACCCGTCCGTGGAACGCGCCAGGCCAATCTCGGCGTGTGAAATAACAGTGCCTTCGTGCACGGTATTGTTCCCTGGCATGTA